>CAMWYI010000055.1 GCA_947178455.1 uncultured Alistipes sp.
GTAATAACATCGCGCTGGTCGTTTACTCGCTCTACATGTCGTTGCTGTTGAGGGGACTGTTCGCGCTCGCCGGATGGGAGGCTGCCGCTCGCAATGGCTCCGTCGCGGTCGAAACGGCCGTCTCGACGCTGATTATCATCTTCGCCGCCGAGTTTCTGCCCAAGTCGATTTTCCGCAACAACCCCAATTTCTACTACCGGTTTTTCGCACCGGTCATCTACTTTTTCTACATCCTGCTTTACCCGCTCGCACGATTGACGACGCTCGTGTCGCAGGGCATTCTGCGCTTGGTGGGGCGGCGGGTCGACGTGTCGGGGCCCGAACCCGTGTTCAACCGCGAGGATTTGGCCGCCCTGCTCGAAACCAACAACACCGAGCAGCACCCCGAACCCGACAACGAACTGAAACTGTTTCAGAATGCGCTCGATTTCGCCGACCTGCGTGTCCGCGATTGCATGGTGCCGCGCGTCGACATCGAGGCGGTCGACATCGACGATACCACGATCGAACAGCTCACGGCCCGTTTCGTCGATTCGCAGTATTCTCGCATCTTCGTCTGGCGCAAGTCCATCGACAACATCATCGGGTACGTCAATTCCAAAAGCCTCTTCACCGCTCCCGCGAAGCTTTCCGACGTCGTAATGGAGGTCAGCTTCGTGCCCGAAACCATGTCGTTGCAGGCCGTCTTGCAGAATTTTATTAAACACAGGTCGAATGTAGCGGTCGTCATCGACGAGTTCGGCGGCACGGCGGGCATCATCTCGTTGGAGGATGTGTTGGAACAGATTTTCGGCGAAATCGAGGATGAGCACGATACGCCCGACCTCACCGAAAAGCAGGTCGGCCCCGACGAATACGTCTTGTCGTGCCGTTTGGAGGTGAAGTATCTCAACGAGAAATACGGCCTCGACATCGAGGAGAGCCGCGAGTACGACACGCTGGCCGGATTCATCATCGCCCACTACGAGGGGATTCCGCCGTCGGGCGAGATGCTCGCGGTCGGCGGGCTGCAAATCCGCATCCTGCGCACGACCCGTTCGCGCGTCGAGTTGGCACGCGTGAAAAAATCGGAATAAAACGGGGCTTTTTCCGAATAAATTACTACCTTTGACGAACTTATCGAACAAAACAAAATTCAACTACGATATGGCAAGCTTAAACACGCTACGCACCAAGTTCGGCATCGTGCTTTCGATCGTAATCGCACTGGCGCTCTTGGCATTCATCCTTTCGTTGAAGACGGAAATGGGCTTTTCGGGCAACGACCCCAAAGTCGGCGTCATCGACGGCGAAAAAATCCGTTATTCGGAGTATTACAACGAGTACGAGCAAATCAAGGCGCAGAACAACGTTCAGGAGAGCGACGAACAGCAGTCCGCTATGCTGGCCAACGCCGTTTGGCAGTCGCTGTTCGCCAAACACGTGCTGACGCCCGGCTTCGAGAAGCTGGGACTTCGCGTCAGCGACGCCGAGCGTATGGCGATGATTAGCGGCCGGATTCCGTCGCAGACGCTTTACAGCGCGTTCGCCAATCCCGCTACGGGCGAGTACGACATCGCCGCTGTTTCCGAGTTCCTTATGCGGGCGGAGACCGACCCGCAGGCACAGCAGGCTTGGGTTCAGTTGAACGCCCAGCTGCGTTCCGAACGCGAGGCGCAGAAGTACTACGGACTGCTTCGCGGCGGCGTCTTCGTCAATGCGTTGGAGATTGCCGACGGCGTCGAGGGCGCGAACAAGACCTATGCGGGCAAATGGGCCGGAAAACGTTATTCGGCCGTGCCCGATTCGCTTTTCACCGTTTCGGCTTCCGACTTGAAGTCGTATTACAAGGCACACAAAAACAACTTCAAGCAGTCGCCCAACCGCACGCTGTCGTATGTCGTGTTCGAGGTGGCTCCCACCGAAGCCGACTTGCAGGCATTGGAAGCGAAGGCTTACGCTACCGGCCGCGATTTCGCTGCGACGGACGACCTGCGCGCTTTCGTGCGTGCCGACGTACACGGGACGATTTCCGAGAATTATCTTTCCGCCGCTCAACTCGCGGCTGACGAGTCCGAAGCGCTGCTGACTGGCAAGACCTACGGGCCGGTGCTGAAAAACAACGAGTGGGTGATGTCCCGCGTCTTGGATAGCAAGAATGCGCCCGATTCGCTCGGTATCCGGCATATCGTGCTGCGTTACGACGAGCGCAATTTGGCCGACAGCCTGTTGGGCGTGCTTCGCGCAGGCGGCGATTTCGCACAGCTGGCGCGTCAGTATTCGTTGTATCAGGCTACTGCGGCCAACGGCGGCGAAGTGGGCGTGATGCCTTTCTCGGCATTCACCGGAGCGTTCGCTGACAAACTGGCCAGTGCGAAACGCGGCGACATCGTCGAAATCGAAACGGGCGACATGATTCAGCTGGTGCAGGTTTACAAGGCCGGCAAACCGCGCAAACACGTGATGGTCGCTTCGATTGCTTATCCGTTGGAGGCATCCGAAGCTACGCGCGGCAACGTGCACAATTTGGCCGGTACGTTCTCCGTCAAGGCCAAAGGGTCGCTCGATACGTTCAACGCCGCTGCTGCCGATGCTGCAGTGACGCCGCGCATGGCGACGCTCAACGAGGGCGAACGGACGTTGCGCGGATTGGAGGACTCCCGCGAGGTGGTTCGTTGGGCGTTCGGCGCAGACAAGGGCGATGTTTCGGAGATTTTCAATGTGGGCAAAGATTACGTCATTGCGATTTTGACCGGCATCGACAACGAGGAGTACACCCCGCTGAACAAAGTGCAGGCACAGGTTCGCGCACAGGTGCTCCGTGACAAGAAATACGACTACATCGTGAACGAATTGTCGGGTGCTTCGTTGGAGGAGCAGGCGCAGAGTCTCGGCGCGGAAATCGCCGATTTCGATAATGTTTCGTTGGCTTCCTACTATGTCGACGGTATCGGTTACGAACCGCGCGTGATGGGTGCTATCGCCAAGAGCGAACAGGGCGTCGTTTCGGCTCCCGTCAAGGGCCAGACGGGCGTTTACGTTTTCGTCGTGGACGATGTACAGACGGCCGAAAAACAGACGACCGAAGGCGAAAAAGTACGTGCAGAGGCTACGCTCGAAAGCATGGTACAGCGGTTAGCGGTTCCAGCTATCCAGCAAATGGCCGAAGTGCGCGACCTTCGCGGCAAGTATTTTTAGAAGACGAATTGACAATACGGAAAACAGCCCGCTTTTCGGCGGGCTGTTTTTGTGTTAGAGGGATTGCGGTCTCTGTTTCATTATTCGGGGCGCGGCAATTCCTCGACTTTCGCGTGCGATGTTTTTTCCGGCGGAGTTCCGCTCGGTTCGTCGTGCCGACGCGACCGATTGCGGTTATTTTACCGGCATTTTGGCAATTCGCGCTTCGTGGCGGCCGCCCTCGAATGTTGCCTTGAAATAGGCATCGAGCATTTCGACTGCGTCATCGTTGGTAACGAATCGGGCAGGCAGTACGATGACGTTCGCATTGTTGTGCCGTCGGATGAGCGACGCGATTTCGGCGTTCCAGCTCAATCCTGCCCGCACGCCCTGATGTTTGTTGAGCGTCATGGCCATTCCCTCGCCCGAGCCGCACAGCCCGACGCCGCAGTTTACTTCGCCGCATTCGACCGCTTCGGCCAGCGGGTGGGCATAGTCGGCATAATCGACCGATTCGGGCGAGTGGCACCCGAAATCGAGCACCTCGTAACCCATGCTGTCGAGATAGCCTACCAGAAACTCTTTCATTTCATAGCCTGCGTGGTCGCTGGCGATACCGATTTTTTTCATTGGTCGTCGTTTATAGAACAAAGATAGCGAATTTCGCTGTTCGTGTTGCTCGGTTGATTCAAAAAACGCTCCACAATCGTGGAGCGTTTTTCGGTCGGCAGGGGAGATGCCGGATTATTTCCCCATGTAGCTCTTGATGTAGTGGTGGTGCGAACCCCAACGTTCGAACGCCGCCTTGTCCAGTTCTTCGCGGGCATCGGGGTGAGCGATGGAAATCAGCAGCCGCGCCCGCTCCTGCATGCTCTTGCCGTAGAGGTCGACGGCACCGTATTCCGTGACGACCCAGTGCACGTGGAAACGCGACGTCACGACGCCTGCGCCTTCCAGCAGCGTCGGGCAGATTTTCGACACGCCTTTGTTGGTCGTCGCGGGCATCGCGATGATAGCCTTGCCCTCTTTGGCCAGCGACGCACCATATACGAAGTCGATTTGGCCGCCCGCACCCGACCAGAATTTCGTACCCAGCGAGTCGGCGCTCACCTGACCGGTCAGGTCGATTTGCAGGGCCGAGTTGATGGCCGTCATGCGGTCGTTCTGCGACATGATATAGGGGTCGTTCGTGTAGCCGACGTCCATCATCAGCACGCCCGGGTTGTCGTCGATGAAGTCGTAGACCTCTTTCGAGCCCATGAGGAACGTCGATACGATTTTGCCAGGGTCGGTTTTCTTCGCTTCGCCGTTGATGACGCCCTTTTCGACCAGCGGCAGCACGCCGTCGGCGAACATTTCGGTGTGGATGCCGAGGTTTTTGTGGTTGCCCAGCTGCGACAGCACGGCATTCGGAATCGCACCGATACCCATTTGCAGCGTCGCTCCGTCTTCGATTAATGCGGCGCAGTTGCGGCCGATAGCAGCGTCGATTTCCGAAATCGGGCCCGGCGTGGCCTCGATCAGCGGCGAGTCGTCTTGGACGAACGTGTCGATTTTCGACATCGGAATCATCGCCTGCCCGAATGCACGGGGTACGTGCGGATTGACGACCGCAATCACATGGTCGGCGCATTCTACGGCGGCCAGCGTCGCATCGACCGACGTTCCCAGCGACACATAGCCGTGTTTGTCGGGCGGGCAGACCTGAATCATCGCCACGTTGCACGGCACCGCGCCGCAGCGGTAGAGTTTCTGCGTCTCCGAGAGGAATACCGGAATGTAATCGGCATAGCCGCTCTGCGTTACCTTGCGGACGTTCGCGCCTACGAAAAACGAATCCAACTGGAAGATGCCCTCGAACTTCGGGTCGGCATAGGGTGCCGGACCTTCGGTGTGGAGGTGGTGGATATGTACGTCTTTCAGTTCTCCGGCTTCGCCGCGCGCGCACATCGCCTTGATGAGGCACTGCGGAGCCGATGCCACCGAGCTCAAGTGCACGGTGTCGCCTGATTTGATGACCTTGACGGCCTCTTCGGGTGTCGTGAATTTAATTTGGGTGTTCATTTTCAGCTTGTTATTTCCGTTTTACTTCTACTTGTTCGTATCCTTCGACAATATCGCCGACTTTGATGTCGTTGTACGATTCGATGTTCAGACCGCAGTCTTGTCCTACCGTTACCTCTTTTACATCGTCTTTGAATCGTTTGAGCGAACCCAGCTTGCCGGTGTAGATGACGATACCGTCGCGGATGACCCGAATCGGGGTCGAGCGTTGCAGGCGTCCCTCGCGGACGACGCAGCCCGCAACGGTACCCACTTTCGAGATTTTGAAAATTTCCATCACTTCGACCGAGGCGACGATTTCCTCTTTCATCACCGGTTCGAGCATACCCTCGATAGCATCTTTGATGTCGTTGATAGCATCGTAGATAATCGAGTAGAGGCGGATTTCGATTTCCTCTTTCTCGGCCAGCTTGCGGGCCGCACCCGACGGACGGACTTGGAAACCGACGATAATGGCGTTCGACGCGGCGGCCAGTAGGACATCCGATTCGGAAATCTGACCGACGGCGGCATGAATAACATTGACCTGCACGGTCTCTTTCGACAGCTTGATGAGCGAACCCGACATGGCCTCGACCGAACCGTCCACATCGCCCTTGACGATGATGTTCAGCTCTTTGAACGAGCCGATAGCGATACGGCGGCCGATTTCGTCCAGCGTCACGTGCTTCTGGGTCATGATGCCCTGCATGCGTTGCAGCTGTTCGCGTTTGTTGGCGATTTCGCGGGCCGAGCGGTCGTCCTCCATGACGTTGAACATATCGCCGGCCTGCGGCGCTCCGTTGAGACCCAGCACCTGTACCGGCGTCGACGGGCCTGCTTCGGTGACTTTCTTGCCGTTCTCGTTGAACATGGCTTTCACACGGCCCGTGTAGGTGCCCGACAGCACCACGTCGCCGATATGCAGCGTACCGTTCTGCACGAGGACGGTCGAAACATAGCCGCGACCCTTGTCGAGCGTCGATTCGATAATCGTACCGACCGCCTTTTTGTTCGGATTGGCTTTCAGGTCGAGCATTTCGGCTTCGAGCAGCACCTTTTCCAGCAGTTTGTCGAGGTTGATGCCCTGCTTGGCCGACACCTCTTGGTCTTGGTACTTGCCGCCCCACGATTCGACCAGATAGTTCATCTGCGAAAGTTGTTCCTTGATGTGGTCGGGGTTGGCGTTCGGCTTGTCTATCTTATTGATTGCGAATACCATAGGTACACCCGCCGCTTGCGCGTGGTTGATAGCCTCCGTCGTTTGCGGCATCACGCTGTCGTCGGCCGCCACGATGATGACGGCGACGTCCGTAACCGCCGCACCGCGCGCACGCATGGCCGTGAAGGCTTCGTGACCCGGCGTATCGAGGAACGTGATTTTCTGACCGTTCAACTCCACGCTGTACGCACCGATGTGCTGCGTGATACCGCCCGCTTCGCCCTCGATGACGTTGGTCTTGCGGATGTTGTCGAGCAGCGACGTCTTACCGTGGTCGACGTGACCCATGACCGTGACGATAGGCGGACGCGGCACGAGGTCTTCCTCGTTGTCGGCTTCGTCGGCAATCGCCTCTTGGATGTCGGCCGACACGAATTCGATTTTGTAGCCGAACTCTTCGGCGACCACGACCAGCGCTTCGGCATCGAGCCGCTGGTTGATGGATACCATCAGACCCAAGTTCATGCAGGCCGTGATGACTTCGGTCGGCGGAACGTCCATCATTGTCGCCAGCTCGCTGACGGTCACGAACTCCGTGACTTTGAGAATCGAACGTTCCTGTTCCGTGCGTTCCATCTCCTCGTTCATGCGTTCGGCTACGGCCTCGCGCTTGTCGCGGCGGTGTTTCGCTCCGGTGTTCTTGGCTCCTTTGGCCGTCAGACGGGCCAGCGTATCTTTGATTTGCTTCGATACCTCCTCGTCGCTCACTTCGGGACGGACAATCGGTTTCGCGCCCTTGTTCTTCTTGTTGCGGCGTCCTTCGCCCGGCTTCGGTTGGTTCTGCGGTACGTTCGAGCGACCCTGATTGCCGCCCGATGCGCTGCCGCTCTTGCCGTTGGATTTGCCGTCGTTGCTTGTTGCGTGGTTGCCCGTGCGCGTTACGTCGACTTTTTCCTTTTGCAGCCGTTTGCGCTTGTGGCGGCCGCCCGGTACGAATCCCGAAACGTCCATCGTGCCCAATACCTGCGGCCCTTGCAGCTGCTGGATTTCGGGACGGAACACCTGATCCTTTTTCGGTTGCTCGGTGGCCGGTGCCGGCGTTTCGGCCGGTTTTGCAGCGGGTGCAGCCGCCTGCGGGGCAGCCGGAGCCTGCGCTTTCGCCGGTGCAGCCGGTTTTTCCGGTGCGGCGGCAGGCTGGCTCGCTTGGGGTTGAGCCGGTGCGGGCTTCGGTTTGGCCGCTTTGACGGCGGGCTCGGCCGGTTTCTCCGCCGCTTTGGGGGCAGCCGGTGCCGGTTTCGGAGCGGGAGCCTCTTTGGGCTTGGGCGAAAGGTCTATCTTGCCGAGAATCTTCGGCTTTTGGATTTCGTCCTTGACGCTGATGACATTGCTCTTGATGCCTACTTCCTGCTCCTCGTCGCGCTGTTCCTGCGTTTGTTCGATCGACACGGAAGTCTGTTTGATCGTCATGCGTTCGCGTACGGAGTCGCGGGCTTTGCCTGCACCCCGATTGGCGCCGAACTCTTTTTCGAGTACGGCATAGGTCGCTTCATCGACCAGCGTATTGGGCGACCCGTCGCTTTTGATGCCCTTCTTTTGCAGGAAGTCCGTGACCGTGTTCAGTCCCACGTTGAACTCCTTGGCAACCTGAATGAGCCTTAATTTCTTTTCGTTCCCCATTATCTTGTCTTTTTTTATTCTTCTTCAAATTCGGCTTTCAGCACCTCGACGATTTTCTGGGCCTGTTCCAGTTCGAGGTCGGCGCGCGTAGCGACCTCCTCGACCGGTACTTCCAGCACGCTCTTGGCCGTATCGAAACCGACGTTTTTCAGCGCTTCGATCATCCAGCCCTCGATTTCGTCGGCAAATTCGGTCAGTGCGACGTCTTCCTCCTCGACTTCGCGATAGACGTCGATGTCGTAGCCCGTGAGCATCTTCGACAGCCGGATGTTCAAACCGCCCTTACCGATAGCCAGCGAAACTTGGTCGGGTTTGAGGTAGACCGAGGCGGTTTTCTTCTCGTCGTCGAGCGTAATCGAGGAGATTTTCGCCGGATTGAGCGAACGCTGAATCATCAGCTGCGTATTGGCCGTGTAACTCAGCACGTCGATGTTCTCGTTGCGCAGCTCCTTGACAATCGAGTAGATGCGCGACCCTTTCATGCCGACGCAGGCTCCTACGGGGTCGATGCGTTCGTCGTAGGATTCGACGGCCACTTTGGCGCGTTCGCCCGGAATGCGGACGATTTTCTTGATGGTAATCAGGCCGTCGAAAATTTCGGGAACCTCTTTCTCGAAGAGCCGTTCGAGGAATTGGGTCGCCGTGCGCGACAGCACGATGCGCGGTTGGTTGTTGTTCATTTCCACCGACTTGACAATCGCCTTGATGGTGTCGCCCTTGCGGTAGAAGTCGTTGGGAATCTGCTCGGCTTTGGGCAGGACGAGTTCGTTCTCCTCGTCGTCGAGAATCAGCACCTCTTTCTTCCATACCTGATAAACCTCGCCCGAAATGATTTCGCCCACTTTCTGCGAATATTTTTCGTAGAGGTTGGCCTTTTCCAAGTCGAGGATGCGCGAGGCGAGGTTCTGCCGCAGCGACAGCACCGTGCGGCGTCCGAACGAAGCGAAATTGACCTGATCGGCATATTCGTCGCCGATTTCGTAGGTCGAGTCGATGGCTTTCACTTCCGACACGGCGATTTCCTTGTTGGGGTTCTGCACGTTGCCGTCTTCGACGACCGTGCGGTTGCGCCAGATTTCGAGGTCGCCCTTTTCGGGGTTGATGATGACGTCGAAATTCTCGTCCGTTTCGTACTGTTTCTGCAAGGCGTGACGGAAGACGTCTTCCAGCACGCCGATCATCGTCGATTTGTCGATGTTTTTCAGCTCCTTGAACTCCGCGAAGTTGCTGATGAGATTGAAATTGTCCATGACGTTATTTTATTAATTTTCTTTTATTGCTTCTGTTTGCCGCGGTATCTTGATTACTCGCGGCTTGCCTCTCAATGAAAATCGAGGTACTCTTTCGTGCGGACGATTTCGGCGAAAGGGTAGGTGCGGGTCACCCGCACGGGTTGCTTGCGCTTCTTGCCTTCGACCGCTTGTTTCTCCTCGTAAGAGAGCGTGATGCCCTCCTCGTCCGCCGCATCGAGCGTCGCGAGGATTTTGACGCCGTTTTTGAGCACCGTCTCCACCGGACGGCCCAGCAGCTTGCGGTACTGGCGCAGGCAGGTGAGCTCCGAGCCGATACCGGCCGACATGACCGTCAGCGAAAAATCCTCTTCGTCGCGGTCGAACTCCGCTTCGATAGCGCGGCTCAACTCCACGCAGGCGTCGATGTCGACCGACGTGTCGCTGTCGATGGTCAGTTCGATTTCGTTCGACGGTGAGCAGGTGCATCCGACCACGAACATCTCCGTGCCCGCCATTCGGCGTTCCGCCGCTTCGACGATTTTCTTCGTATCTATCATCCTTGTTAATTTTGCTTTCTTGCTTCGTCCGGTCCGAATCGGCGCTCGGCTTACAGAATCAGTAGATTTTTCGTTCGGCAACCCTTACGAAACAAGGGGACTTTCGTGTCCCCTTGCCTCTTGCTTCGTATCTTCGATGCAAATATAATGGAAAAAATCCGATTCGCAAAACGCTGCGCGCGATTTTTCTATTCGTAGGGTTTGATAACCCCCCGTTCCGACGTGCGGATGAACTCCAACAGCCGGTCGCGTTCGGGACTTTGCGGTACTTCGGCTTCGACTTTTTCGCAGCCCGTCATGTAGTTCAGGCCGCTCTGGAACAGAATCCGGCAAGCATCGTGTATCTCGCGGATGCGCTCCGGCGTGAATCCGCGACGCGACAGCCCGATTTTGTTGATACCGGCGAAA
>CAMWYI010000056.1 GCA_947178455.1 uncultured Alistipes sp.
GATGATGGGGTGCATGCTGCTCTTCAAGGTGCGTATCCTGCTGATTTCGATTTTCGCGCTCGTGTCGATGATTTTCTTCACGATGCTGACTTTTTTGAGTGCGACGATGATTCCGGTCGAGGACTGCGGCTGTTTCGGCGATGCGCTGAAACTCACTGCGTGGCAGACCTTTTTCAAGGATTTGGTGCTGCTGCCGATGGCTTTCGTTGTGTGGTGGCGTTACCGGCCCGACAAGGTCTTCGCTTTCAAACCGTTGGAGGTCGCGCTCACGTGCGTTTTCTTCTGCGGCTCGATGTTCTTGGGGTACTATTGTTACCGCCATTTGCCGCTGATCGACTTCCTGCCCTACAAGGTGGGCGTGAACATCCGCGAAGCGATGCAGGAACCGGCCGAAACGGTCGGCGAAACGGAGACGATTCTCGTCTATCGCGACCGTCGGACGGGCCGCAAACACGAATTTACGCTCGAAGATACCGCATGGCAGGACACCGTGCGGTGGGAGTGGGTCGATACGCGCACGACGGTCGAAACGCCTTCGATTCGTCCGTTAGTGAGCGAGTTCGCGTTGCGCGACGACGGGGTCGACGTCACCGATGAGGTGCTGGCTACGCCCGGACGCTTGTATTTGTTGTGCATCACGACGTTCGACCGCCTGCCGAAGCGTTGCGCCCGCCGCATGGCGGCGTTGGTGGCCCGTGCGGCCGTCGAGGGGGCGCAGGTCGTCTGCCTGACCCCTCATCCGCTCGACGGCGAGACGTGGTACGACTTCGGCACGGGCGAGGTGCGCTGCTACAACATCGACGCCTCGACCATGAAGACCATGCTTCGCGCCCGCAACGGGGTGGTCGTTTTGGACGACGGGACGATTACGGATAAACGGAACTGCCGCGATATAGGCGATATCGAATAACGTGTGCGACGCGCGATTGCGCCGCTTGGTATGAAAGTTGACTTCGGTACACGAAGTCAACTTTTTTCGTATGCGTTTCTTCCTTTTGTTGTTGCTGATGATGTCGGTCGGATGCCGGTCGCATCGGGTGGATTCGTCGGCGGTGCGGCCCGTGAAAGTGACGACCGCTTCGCACAGCGCGTTCATCGAACGCGATTTCGCGGGCATGGCCACGCCCGACGATGCCGTGACGCTCGCTTTCAAGGTGGCGGGGCAGGTGCTCGACCTGCCGGTGCCGACGGGCGAGTACGTCGCGAAAGGAACCCTTCTCGCCGAACTCAACCCGCGCGACATCGAGTTGCAGGTGGCCTCCGACCGCTCGGCGTTCGAGCAGGCGCGGTCGCAGTTCGCTCGTATGCAGCGGTTGTTGGAGCATCAGGCCGTTTCGCAGCAGGAGTTCGAGGCGGCCCGCACGCGCTACACGCAGGCGCAGTCGACTTACGAAAATTCGCTCGACGGACTGAAAGATACCAAGCTGCGGGCACCGTTCGCCAGCGTCGTCGAACGTAAATATGTCGATACCTACGAACGGGTGCAGGCCGGACAGGCCGTCATCCGCGTTGTCAACCCGCGTTCCACGACCGTGCAGTTCACCGTGCCCGAACAGGGATTGGAACTGCTCACGGCCGATTCGACGCGGTTCAGCGTCGTGTTCGACAACTATCGCAACACGACCTTCCGCGCTGCGCTCAAAGAGTTCGTAAAAACGTCGTCCGATGCTTCGGGCTTCCCCGTGTCGTTGCGTTTGGTAGACGTCGATACGACCCGTTACCGCATCGCGCCCGGCATGTCGTGCATCGTTTCGATGCGGGTCGCCGACCGCATGCCCGATGTCGTGTCGCTGCCCGTCACGGCCATTTATGCTCCGGCCGAAGGGGGCGATTACGTGTGGGTGGTCGGCCGTGACGACCGAGTGTCGCTGCGGGCGGTGGAGCTGGGCGAGTTGTTCGGCCGCGACCTCGTGACGGTGTTGCGCGGGGTCGAGCCGGGCGACCGCGTGGTGACGGCGGGCGTCTACCGCCTGCGCGAGGGCGACGAAGTGCGGATTCTGAAATGATGCGGCCATGATGAATCTGTCGCGATATGCGTTGCTGAACGGCCGGGTGGTGTGGTTCTTTCTGGCGGTGCTGCTCGTGGGCGGCATCGCGGGCTTCTTCACGCTGGGCAAAAAGGAGGACGCGGTTTTCGTTATCAAAAGTGCCTCGTTGAGCTGTTCCTACCCGGGCGCCGCGCCCGAGCAGGTCGAACAACTGATTACGGAACCTATCGAACGCGAGGTGCAGTCGATGCGCCGCATCCGCAAAATCACTTCGGAATCTTACTACGGTCTTTCGCGGATTTTGGTCGAACTGGAGCCTGCGACCCGCGCTTCGGAAATCCCGCAGCTGTGGGACGAACTGCGCCGCAAGGTCGCCGATGTCCAGCCGCGCCTGCCTGCCGGAGCTTCGGCCGTGACGGTGGCCGACGATTTCGGCGACGTCTATGGCATCTACTACGGGCTGTCGGCCGACGAGGGATTTTCGTGGTCGGAGCTGCGCGATTGGGGGCAGCAGTTCAAAAAACGGCTCGTGACCGTGCCCGGCGTGCAGAAAGTTGTGTTGTTCGGCGAGCAAACGCCCGTCGTCGACGTGCGAATCAGTTTGTCGGCATTGGCCAATTTCGCGATTCGGCCCGAAGCGCTCGTCGCGACGATTCAGCAGCAGAACGTGCTGGTGGACAGCGGCGAAGAGGAAGCCGGAGCGATGCGTATCCGCATTCTCGAAGACGGCACCTACGCGACGCTGGACGACCTGCGCGACCAGTTGCTGATGTCGTCGTCGGGCAAACAGTACCGTTTGGGCGACGTGGCCCGCGTGGAGCGGCGTTACGTCGAGCCGCCGCAGACCCTGATGCGGGTCGACGGGCGGCGTGCCGTCGGCATCGGCATTTCGACCGAAGCGGATGCCGACGTCGCGGCTGTCGGCCGCAGGGTCGGGCGCATCGTGGCCGAGTTGACCTCGCGCATGCCCGTCGGGCTGGAAGCGACGGTGCTCTATCCCGAAGACCGCATCGCCCGCGAGGCGACGACGACCTTTCTGCTCAATCTGGCCGCTTCGGTGGCAATCGTGGTCTTGCTCATCATGGCCGTCATGGGATTGCGGGCCGGAACGTTGATTGGCAGTTCGCTGCTTTTCAGTATCGGCGGCACGCTGTTCGCGATGCAGTTTTTGGGCGAGGGGCTCAACCGCACGTCGCTCGCGGGGTTCATCATCGCCATGGGGATGCTCGTGGACAATGCCATTGTTGTGACGGACAACGCCCGGCAGGCGATGCTGCGCGGCGTGGCGCGCGACCGCGCTTTGGTCGACGGGGCGACCGCTCCGGCCCGCAGTCTGCTGGGAGCCACGCTGATAGGCATCTGCTCGTTCCTGCCGCTCTATTTGGCACCGTCGTCCGTCGCCGAAATCGTCAAGCCGTTGTTCGTCGTGCTGGCCGTGTCGCTGCTGTTGAGTTGGATATTGGCCTTGACGCAGACGCCGCTTTTCGGCAATTTTTTATTAAAAGGGTCGGAAGAGGGCCGACCGCATGCGGAAAATCCGTACGATTCGCATTTTTACCGCGCTTTCGACCGGATGCTGGCCGCGTTGCTGCGCCGCAGGTGGCTGGTGGCCGCAGGGTCGGTCGTGCTGTTCGCGTTGTCGGTTTTCGTCATGGGGCGGATGCCGCAGAATTTCTTTCCGTCGCTCGACAAACCCTATTTCCGTGCCGACGTGCTGCTGCCCGAAGGTTACGACATTCGGGCGACCGAACGCAATCTGCTCCGCATGGAGGAGTGGTTGAGCGCCCGCCCCGAAGTGAAACGCATTTCGGCGACGATGGGCGCCACGCCGCCGCGCTACTATCTGGCATCGGCCAGTGTCGCGCAGCGGCCCAATTTCGGCAACCTGCTGGTCGAACTCCACGACCGGCGGCGGACGGCAGCGGTCGAAGCGGCATTCGCGGAGTTCGTCGAACGGAATTTTCCCGACGTTTGGCTGCGGTCGTCGCTTTTCAAACTGTCGCCCGTGCCCGATGCCGCTATCGAGTTCGGGTTCATCGGCGAGGATGTCGACACGCTGCTGCGGCTGACGACGCAGGCCCAACGCATCATGGCCCGCACGCCCGGCACGGCCAACATCCGCAACAACTGGGGCAATCGCATTCCGACGTGGCAGCCCGTCTATTCGCAGATGAAAGGGCAGCGGGTCGGCGTGTCGCGCAGTGCAATGGCGCAGGGCATCACGGTCGCCACGCGGGGCTATCCGCTGGGCGAGTACCGCGAGGGCGACCAGCTCATACCCATTCTGCTGAAAGACGACCAAATGGGCGAGTACGACCTTGCCGACTTGCAGGCGCTGCCGCTCTTTACGCCGTCGGGCAAGGTGCGTTCCGTCGGACAGGCGGCCGATGCCTTTCGGTTCGAGTTTCGGGGCGGGGTAGTGAAGCGTTACAACCGCCAGCGGGCGATGCGGGCGCAGTGCGACCCGGCGCGCGGCGTCAATACCGTCGCGCTCTATGCGGCCTTGCGCGACAGCATCCAGCGGGCTGTGCGCCTGCCCGACGGCTATGCGATGCGCAGTTTCGGCGAGCAGGAGAGCCGGCAGGAGTCCAACGAGGCGTTGGCCGCCAACATGCCGCTGACGCTGGTGCTGATTTTCATGATTCTGCTGCTGTTGTTCCGCAATTACCGCGAACCGGCGGTCATTCTGCTCATGACGCCCCTGATTTTCGTGGGCGTGGTGCTGGGACTGGCCGTTACCGGCAAAATTTTCAACTTCTTCTCGCTGTTGGGCCTGCTCGGCTTGGTCGGTATGAATATCAAAAATGCGGTGGTGCTCGTCGAACGCATCGACACGCTGCGGGCCGAAGGTTTGCCGCCCTACGAAGCCTTGATTTCGGCCACACGCAGCCGCATCGTGCCCGTGACGGTCGCTTCGGGCACCACGATTCTGGGCATGCTGCCGCTATTAGGCGATTCGCTGTTCGGCGCGATGGCCGCCGCTATCATGGGCGGCCTGCTGGTGGCGACGCTGCTTACTATTTTCGTACTGCCCGTCTTTTACGCACTTTTTTATCGGATTCGTCAGTCATGAAACCCGTCGTTCTTTTGTTCGCGCTCTTTTGCGGGGTTCGGGGCATCGCACAGGTCGTGCCGCCCGAACCGTCCGATACGTTGCGGATTTCCGTCGCGGAGTACTGCGACGCCGTGCTGGCGTACAGCCGGCAGCTGAAATCGGCAACGGCCCGAAGTCTCGAAGCATCCGAGCAGATGCGGCGCGCCCGCACGGGCTTTCTGCCCCGTCTGTCGGCGGCCGGAAGTTTCGCGGTGGCCGCCCGACGCTTCGACGGAGCCGAACGGTGGACGTTCAGCGTCGAACCGCAAATCGTGCAGACGGTCTATGGCGGCGGATCGACGCGGGCGGCCTATCGGCAGGCCGAACTGGGCTACGGCATCGCGTTGTGCGACGAGGAGTTCACCCGTTCGGAGGTGCGCTATGCGGCGGAGTATGCCTACTGGAACCTCTCGGCGATGCGTCTTTTCTCCGAAGCCGTGCAACGCTATGTGGCGATTATCCGTTCGTTGAAAGAGGTGGCCGACCGGCGTTTCGACGAGGGGTACATCGCCAAAGGCGACGTGCTGATGATCGACACGCGGTTGAGCGAGGCGGAGTACGATGCGCTCACGGCCGAACGCAATTACATCGTGTCGCTGCACAATTTCAATATCCTGCGGGGAATGCCGCCCGAAACGGCGGTTTCGCTGCGGGCGAGCATCCGCGATTCGCTGCCGATGCCCGTGCGGAACGAGGGTCTCGCGGCGGTGGAGCGGCGGTCGGATTATGCGGCTGCGCAATTCCGAGCGACGCAGGCCGGTGTCGCGGTGCGTGCTGCGCGGGCACCGTTCAATCCGCAGTTGAGCGTCGGCATCGGCGGCAGCTGGCAGCCCTATTCGCCCAACCGCAACGGTTCGACCTATGCGGACGGAACGGCGTTCGTGCAGCTGTCCGTGCCGATTTTCCACTGGGGCGAGCGGCGGCGTGCGGTGGGAGCGGCCGAAGCGGTCCGCATGCGCACGGAGTGGGATGCGGCGGCGTTGGCCGACGACATCGTGCGCGAGGAGATGAACGGCTGGACGGCCCTGCTCGAAAGCCGGGCGCAGGTCGGCGCGACGGAGTACAACCTGCGGGTAGCGGGCGAAAACCTCGAAATCAACACCTATTCCTATGGCGAGGGCTTGGCGACCATACTCGATGTGATGCAGGCGCAGTTGAGCTGGATTCAGATTTACACCAATGCGATTCGGGCCTATTACAGCCATGCCGTCGCGGTGTCGGACTACCGGCGCATCACGGAAGCCGAATAGCGCGGTGCCATTTCCTGCTTCCGAATCATGTTGCGGTTTCGGAAACTGTGCGGGCCGCAGGTTTTGCCCGCGCAAAAATTTGGATATGTGGAATATCCTTCGTATCTTTGTTCCTGCAAAAGCAAATCAGGGTTCTGACCTTCACCGGTCAGGATTCTTGTTTTTTCGTTTCAATCATGGGAAAAGAGATCATTTACCTGACCGCAGAAGGGTATAAAAAGCTGAAAGACGAGCTCGACCACATGCGTTCCGTCGAGCGTCCGGCCGTTTCGGCCGCTATCGCCGAAGCACGCGACAAGGGCGACTTGTCGGAGAATGCCGAGTACGACGCTGCGCGCGAGGCGCAGGGTTTGCTGGAAATGCGCATCGCCAAACTGGAAGATACGCTCTCCAATGCCCGCATCATCGACGAATCGAAAATCGACAAGAGCAAAGTGCAGATTTTGAGCAAGGTGACGCTGCTCAACCGCAATACCAACAAACAGATGATTTACACAATCGTCGCCGAACACGAGGCCAACCTCCGCGAGGGCAAGTTGGCTATCGGCACGCCCATTGCCAAAGCGCTGCTGGGGCACAAAAAGGGCGATGTCGTCGAAGTGGAGGTTCCAGCCGGAACGATTCATTTCGAGATTGTGGACATCAACATCTGATTGTCGGGTGCGGAATGAAAAACAGACCGCCGGATTTCGATCCGGCGGTCTGTCTGTTTTGTGTGGTCGGCGGCGAGGTTTATTTCGCTGCGGCGACGGTCTCGGATTCCGGTAGGACGATGTTTTCCGCCGTCGCCCGTTCTTCCATGCGCTTGATGCGCTCGTCCAAATCGGGATGCGTGGCGAAAAGCTGGTTGAGCTTGCTGCTCTTCTGCACTCCGGCCTCTTGTTCCAGCTGCTTCAACCGCCGGAACGAAAGCGCCATTGCCCAAGGATTTTTGCCGCCCTGTTTCAGAAATTCATAGCCGTAGTCGTCTGCCGCGCGTTCCTGTTGCTGCGAGTGGCGGGCGTTGACCAGCGCTTCGCCCAAGTCGCCCAGCTGCGAATCGGTCAGGGTCGCCACTTTGCCGCCGCTCGACGCTATGCCGTCGCGCAAGGCCGACGTGAGCAATGCCGTGCGGAATGCCTTTTTGGAATCGTGATGCGCCACATGGCCGATTTCGTGGCCGATGACGCCGAGCAACTCCTCGTCGGTCATGATGTCCATGAGCGACGAAAATACCCGTATGCTGCCGTCCGCGCAAGCGAAAGCGTTGACGTCGGTCACACAGTAAACCTTGAAATTCAGCGGAATGCCGTCGGCCGAAGTCAATCCGTCGACCAATTTCCGCAGTCGCAGCGTGTAGGGGTCGTCATCGGCGCAGACTTGGTTGTTCTGGTCCATCCAGTCGATATACTCCTTGACGTAGGCCGTCATTTGGGCATCGGTCAGTGTCGCCGCCTGCGCCGCTTTGGCAGCTCCGCCCAGCGCTTTTTTCAGATTGAACTGCGCGGCGGCCGGATTCGTGAAGAGGGCGCACAACACCACGACCGCCCATTTATTCAACAGATTTTTCATCTTTTTATTCAAAAGTTTTGCAAAAAATGCCGTCGGAAAGGGTTAAATCGCCTTGATTTCACGCAGGACGTCGTTGGTCTTGTGGACGGCGGCGGCCGAAGCGGCGAATTTGTCGGCCTCCTCCTTTGTCAGGTCGAGCTGCACGATTTTCTCGATGCCCTTGCGGCCGATAATCGCCGGTACGCCGATGCAGAGGTCGTGTTCGCCGTACTCGCCTTCGAGGTAGCACGAGCAGGGAATCAGTTTCTTCTGGTCTTGCAAAATGGCCTCGACCATCATCGCTGCCGCAGCTCCGGGCGCATACCACGCCGACGTGCCGATGAGTTTCGTGAGCGTCGCACCGCCTACCATCGTGTTGGCGACTGCTTCGACCAGCTTCTGTTTCGGGGCGAACTGCGTGACCGGCACGCCGTTGACCGACGCTTTCGACAGCAGCGGAATCATCGTCGTATCGCCGTGCCCGCCGATGACCATGCCGTCGATGTCGTTGATGTTCAGGCCCGTCGCCTTTGCCAAATAGCATTTGAAACGCGACGAATCGAGTGCGCCGCCCATGCCGATGACTTGGTTTTTGGGCAGTCCCGACACTTTCAGCGCCAGATAGGTCAGCGTGTCCATCGGGTTGGCCACCACGATGACGATGGCGCGGGGCGAATGCCGGATTACGTTGTCGACGACGCTCTTCATGATTTGGGCATTCGTGCCGATGAGTTCCTCGCGCGTCATGCCCGGCTTGCGCGGGATGCCCGACGTGATGACCACCACGTCCGAATTGGCCGAACGCTTGTAGTCGTTCGTCGCGCCGACTAATTTCGTATCGAAATCCATCAGCGTCGAGCACTGATACATGTCGAGCATCTTTCCTTCGGACAATCCCTCCTTGATGTCGAGCAATACCACTTCGCTCGCCACTTCGCGGCAAGCCATCACATTGGCGCAGGTCGCGCCCACAGCACCGGCGCCTACGACCGTAACTTTCGTAGCCATAAATACGTTATGCGTTTGGGTTAGAAACAGGTTTCGGCCGTCAGCCGATGAGTTCGCCGTATTGCTCCGGCGTCAGCAGTTTGTCGTAGTCCGACGGGTCGGCTATTTTGACCTTGACCATCCAGCCTTCGCCGTAGGGGTCTTTGTTCACCAGCGCGGGGTCTGCGTCGATTGCCTCGTTGAGTTCGAGCACTTCGCCGCCTACGGGCAGGAACGCGTCGCTCACCGTTTTCACGGCTTCGATAGAGCCGAACACATCGCCGGCTGCCAGCGTTTCGCCGACGGTCGGAATGTCGACGAACACGATGTCGCCGAGCTGGCTTTGCGCGAAGTCGGTGATGCCGATTACGGCCGTGTCGCCCTCCACCCGACACCATTCGTGGTCGTTGGAGTATTTCAGATTTGCAGGTACGTTCATGGTTTTGTTGTTTTGAGAAAAAAACGTTTCGGCAACAAATATAGCTGTTATTTCTTTAACAGCCATGATTTTTCGCGAAAATCGGGCATCGGACGCACGAAATTTTATCGGTGCGGCTTCGTGCGGGACGTTTTTTCGGATGCGGAGAACTTATTGCAGTATCTTCAACGCAATCATCGCGCAGGCTTCGGCATCGGCGAGGGCATGGTGGTGGGCGGTCAAGTCGTAGCCGCACGCCAGTGCCGTGGTCTGCAACTGATGATTCGGCAGCGAGTCGCCGAAAGTCCGCCGCGAGGCCTGCAACGTGTCGTGAAATTCGTAATCGGGATAATCCATGCCGTAGGCGCGGTGCGTTTCGCGCAGACACCCCTCGTCGAACCGTGCATTGTGCGCCACCAAAGGCAGCCCCGCGATTAGCGGTTCGATTCGTCGCCACACATCGGGAAACAGCGGGGCATCGCGGGTATCGTCGTCGCACAGCCCGTGTACCTTGATGCAGAACCAGCGGTAATAGTCGGGTTCGGGTCGAATGAGGCTGTAAAATTTCTCTGCGATTTCGCCGTTGCGCACCACAACGACGCCCACCGAGCACACGCTCGTGCGGCATTCGTTCGCCGTCTCGAAATCTATGGCTGCAAAATCTTTCACGGGTGCAAAGGTACTATTTTTTATGCCTTCAAAAGTACCGTTCGTAATAATAGGTGCTTTCGTAGGTTTCGCCTTGCAGATTCACTCGGCGGATAACCAGCACGAGTTGCGAATAGGTCAGTGTTTCGATGCGATAGGCTTCGTCCTCCCAGTCATTCGATAGTATCAACATGTCGTCGGAAAGGCTCCAGCAATAAAACCACGCATGGACGATTCGCGGGCCTTCGTGTTTGAGCTTGATGCAGCCGAACCCGCCCTCGTCGAAGCGCAGGGTAAAGAAG
>CAMWYI010000057.1 GCA_947178455.1 uncultured Alistipes sp.
ACGTTGTTGGTCCAGTAGTTCGGGGTTGTATTGGGTCAACTCGCCAAGCAGACTTTCGTAATCGCGGCGGATGTCGTCGCTGTCGGCCGGAATCATGAACAGCAGCACCGAATTGCGCTCGATGTGGCGCAGAAAACGGGTACCCAGCCCCTTGCCCTCGTGCGCGCCCTCGATGATGCCCGGAATATCGGCCATGACGAACGATTTGCCGCCGCGCACCTCGACGATACCCAGATTGGGTTCGAGCGTCGTGAACGCATAGTCGGCGATTTTGGGCTTGGCGGCCGATACGACCGACAGCAGGGTCGATTTGCCTGCGTTGGGGAAGCCGACCAGCCCCACGTCGGCCAGCACTTTCAGTTCTAAAATGAAGGCTCCCTCGTCGCCCTCCTCGCCCGGCTGCGCATAGCGCGGCGTCTGGTTCGTCGCGCTCTTGAAGTGCCAGTTGCCCAGCCCGCCGCGGCCGCCTTTCAGCAGCACGAGGCGTTCGCCGTGCGCCGTCACTTCGCCGACCGTTTCGAGGGCCTGTTCGCCGGTTTCGGGGTCTTCGACCACGCGCTTGGCCACCGTGCCCAGCGGCACCGGAATCACGATGTCGCGGGCGTCCTTGCCCGATGACCGTGCCCCCGAACCGTTCTGACCGTCTTCGGCGAACTGGTGACGCTGGTATTTGAGGTGGATGAGCGTCCAGTACTGGCGGTCGCCCACCAGCACGATGCTGCCGCCCTTGCCGCCGTCGCCCCCGTCGGGGCCGCCGAATGCAACGAATTTTTCGCGGCGGAAGTGGGCCGAACCGGCCCCGCCGTGCCCCGAACGGGCGAATATCTTGACGTAATCGACGAAATTGGATGTTGCCATATCTCTCAATGATTTTTGTTTTCAGAATCGACAGCCGACCGACAGTTGGAACGAACGCGGATAGACCGTCGTGTAGCGGGTGGCGTGGGGTTCCCAATAGGGGAGGTCGCCCGCATACCGCCGCCGGATGCGCGACGACTCGTAGCCCGCGTATCGGGCATCGTCATCGGTCAGATTGCGGGCCGTGAGGGCGACCGTCAGCCGTGCTTCCTCGCTCAATCGGAAGCTCTTGAACAGCGACGCGTCGAGCGTAAAGGCGTCTTGCAGCCGTTCCTGTGTCACGAATGCCGCGAATGCTTCGGGTGTCGTGCCCGCCTGACGGGCGATGCGCTGTGTGCGGCGCAGGGGCTCCGGTTCTACATAGCGTCCGCCGACGTAGCCCGCCGATACGCGGAATCCCCAGCCTTTCCGCCCGAAATAACCCGCTCCGGCGCAGGCCGTCCATCGGGGAATGCCGCCCGGACGGCAGTCGCCCATGAAGCCGGTCGAACCGCCGTCGACGGCCGAATTGTCCACGTCCGAGAGCACCGTGACCGTCGGATTGACGACGTAAATGCCGTGCTGCACCGAGCCTGCGGCGGTCAGTTGCCAGCGGCGTCCGAGTTGGAGTTGCAGCGCCGTTTCGACGCCCATGACGCAGGTGCCCTGCCCCGTGACGGCCATGTCGGAGTAAACGCCCGCCCAGTCGTCGTAATAGCGCGAGGTGTAGCTCGTATCGTAAACCGCTGCGACGAATGCCGTAGTCTGCCAGCGCACGTTCGGGCCGGTCAGCCGCCACGTGAGGTCGGCGGCATAGTGGCGTTCGGCGCGGGGTGCGTCTACCGTGCGGTTGTTGTAGAGCGGCTGGTAGAACAGATTTTCGACATCGGGAGCCGTTGCGGCCGCCAACGCTGCGATTTCCAAGTAGTTGTTCGCCGAAAACGTCCATCCGGCACGAGCCCGCAGCGACCATACGGTGAAATTCATTCGGCGCGAACGTCCGTAGGAATTTTCGGCCGGAAAAAGCTCTTTTTCGTAATATCCGCGCCGGTAGCGAACGGCATTTCCGAATCCGGCCGTCGCTCCGATCGTGCAACGGTTGGCGTGCCATTCCGCCTGCACGAAGGCTTCGAGTTCCTGTTCGTGAAGCACGTAATCGTATCCGAAGCGGTCGCCCTCGCCGATGCGGCGGTCGGGGTCGCGCAGGTTGTTTTGCAGCAGATTGCCGTAGGTGTCGTCGTCGACCAAATACTGGTCGATGTCCACGACGTATTCCGCTCCCAGCAGGTCGCGCATCCGCTTGAAACGGCGCGCTCGCCGGTATTGCCACACGACTCCGTACCGAAGTTGCAGCCAATCTTCTACCGCAGTCGTGAATCCCGCATGGGCATGGATGCGGCAGAGCCGTTCGACCTGTTCTTCGAGCGTGTAGACCGCCTGCCCTCCGGCCAGGCGGTTGGCGGCAAACAACCGGTCCCAGTCGATTTGGGTGTAGCGCGTATCGCGGTTGCGCCACGCCTCGCCGGTGGCGCGGTCTTCGGTGTAGCTCGGCAGATAGCGGTAGTTGTCGGGCAGGGGCGTGCGGGCATCGTACCAGTTGAGCCCGCTGTACGAGCGGCTGCCTGCTTCGAGACCGACCGTCGTCGCAAGCGAAGTGTTGTCGGTCAGCGGTTTGCGCCATGCGACCTGCGTTACGGGCAGTTGTTCGCGCCGCACACGGGCATTGCGCACTTTGCCGTTTTGGAATCCCCACGCCGGATTGTAGAGCGGGTCGCCGGTCAGTGCGAACGCCTCTTCGGTCGAGGCCGAGCGTCCGCCGCGCACTGAAAAGGGGGCTGCTGCGAAAAATTCGAGCGAACTCTTGTCCGTAAATCGTTTCGTGAAACGGACTCCGGCCGTAACGGCATCCGTGAATACCCCTTCGATGTGCATATCGCGCCCCGTGCGGAAATCCACAGCGGCCGAGCCGTACCATTTGTTGCCTAATTCGCCCGACCAGCCCACGCGCGCGCCGATGCGGTAGTTGCGGTCGGTGAGCGACAGCGCGGCGTAATAAGGCCGCAAGGGGGTCGATTCGTCGAACCGAAAGCTGCGGACATCCTCCGCCGCACCGACGTAATCGTCCGACGGAGCGGTCGCTCCCGTGCGGTATTCTTCCGTCGCACCGAGCGTCCGCAACAGCGCACGGGTGCGGTAGCTATCTATGGGCATGCCGTTCAGCAGGGCCTGTTCGTCGGCAAAACTGCGTCCGCGACGTCCCGCAGCGACCAGCGGCAGACGGTAGTCGGTGCAGGCTCCGTAGAGGTCGGGAGCGGTCTGTACGGCGCGGTAAAACAAGACGGAATCGGTTTGCAGCAAGGGGGCGTACTCTTCGGCGTCGCGCATGTAGGGGTAAAAATCGCGGATATATTCCTGTGCTTCGATGCCGTGCGCCGAGCCGACGAGCATCGAAGCGAGCAAGGCGTAGCGACCGAGTTTCCGGCCCGAATAATACCGCATGGCCTGCCGGAATCAGATCGTTCGGAGCACTTCCAACAGCAATTTCCAGAATTTGTCGACCGTCGCTATTTCGAGCCGTTCGTCGGGCGAGTGTACGCCGCGCAGGGTGGGGCCGAACGATACCATTTCCAGTTCGGGATATTTTTCTAAAAATAGCCCACATTCTAATCCTGCGTGGATGGCGCGGACTTTCGGTTCGGTGCCGAACAGCCGTTTGTAGCTTTCGACCGTTACGCCCAGCAGCTTCGACTGCGGATTGGGCGCCCAGCCCGGATAGCCGTCGGTGTGGGCGACATCGGCTCCGGCCAGTGCGAAGACCGATTCGACCATTTGCATCACGTAGGTTTTCGCGCTTTCGACCGACGAGCGCTGCGACGAGGTGACCACGATGTCACCGTTTTCGCCGAATTTCACCGAGGCGAGGTTCGTCGAGGTCTCGACCAGTCCCGGCATGGCGAACGACATCGAAATCACGCCGTTGGGAACGCCCACGAGCGAATAAATCAACCCGAATTGCGATTTGGCATCCAGCACCTCGTCGACTTGGGGCATTTCGTTGAGCGTGATTTTGAAGTTCGGCTCGCGGAAACGGAATTCCGCTTCGAGGTCGTCGGCAAAGAGCCGGTAGCGTTTCAGAAATTCGGCTTTGAAACGTTCGGGTACGCCGAAAATGGCATAGGCTTCGCGCGGAATGGCGTTGCGCAGATTTCCGCCCGAGAAGTAGCTCAACCGCAGCTCGCACGATTGCATGCCGTCCCACAGCAGCCGCGCCACCGTCTTGTTCGAGTTGACGCGTCCCTTGTCGATGTCGTCGCCCGAATGGCCTCCGAGCAGGTCGGAAACATCCACGCGGAAGAACGCATAGTTTTTCGGGGCCGGTTCCATCGTGGCGTGGAACGTCGCGATGGTGTCGATGCCGCCCGCGCAGCCGATGAACAGCTCGCCCTCGTCTTCCGAATCTAAATTGAGCAGGTATTTGCCCGTCAGCATTCCTTCGCCCAGCTCGAACGCACCCGTCAGGCCGGTCTCCTCATCGACCGTGAACAGTGCTTCGACAGGGCCGTGCTGTACTTCGGGGTCGATCAGCACGGCCAGCGCCGCTGCCATGCCGATGCCGCAGTCCGCGCCGAGCGTCGTTCCTTCGGCTTTGACCCAGTCGCCGTCGATGCGCGTGCGGATGGCGTCGTGCTCGAAATCGAACTCCACGTCCGAATTTTTTTCGCACACCATATCCATGTGCGCTTGCAGCACGACGGTCGGACGCTCCTCGAATCCCGCCGTCGCGGGTTTGCGCATCACCACGTTGCCGATAGCGTCTTTCTGGTATTCGATGCCGTGCGATTTGGCGAACTCGATGAGGTATTCGATGATGCGGCCCTCCTTTTTCGAGGGGCGGGGCACTTGCGTAATGGCGTCGAACTGCTCCCACACGATGCGGGGATTCAGATTTGCGATAGCTGACATAAGCGGATTTATTTTTTGCAAATGTATGGATTTTTCCTAACTTTGACAACACATTATGGACAAGTTCTCGGATTTCCGCATCGGGCACGGATACGACGTGCACGCACTGGCCGACGGGCTGCTGTTGGTGCTGGGAGGCGTGCAAATTCCGCACCCGAAAGGCTTTGTCGCCCACTCGGACGGCGACGTGGCGATTCATGCCGTGTGCGACGCCTTGTTGGGCGCCGCCGCATTGGGCGACATCGGCCTGCATTTCCCCGACACGTCGCAGGATTTCGCCGGCATCGACTCGCGAATCCTGTTGCGGCGCGTCGTCGCGTTGCTGCACGAACACGGTTACGCTATCGGCAACGTGGATTGCACCATTCGGATGCAGCGGCCCAAGTTGCGCCCGTACATCGACGCCATGCGCGCTGCGATGGCCGATGCGATGGGCATCGCGGTCGACCGTGTGTCGGTCAAGGCCACCACGACCGAACGGCTCGGTTTCGAGGGGCGCGAGGAGGGCGTTTCCGTATCGGCCGTCGCCCTGATTGTCCGTGACGTGGAAAAAAGTTTGGCATCGAAATAGATTATACAATGATGAAAAAAGCTATCCGAAACATTTTTATGATGGGTTTGTTTACCGCCGCCGCGTATTCGTGCGGCAACTCTTCGGCTGACGGCGAGGCTGCGTGGATTGTCGACCGCTTCGACGACATCAAGGTCATCCGCTACGAGGTGCCGGGATTCGAGGCGTTGCCTTTGGAGGAGAAGGAGTTGATTTATTACCTCGCCGAGGCGGCCAAATGCGGACGCGACATCCTGTTCGACCAGAATTTCAAGTACAACCTCGCGATTCGCCGCACGCTCGAAACCGTTTACGAGCACTACGAGGGCGACCGTACCGCAGCCGAGTGGGCCGCTTTGGAAAAATACCTTAAAAAGGTGTGGTTCGCCAACGGCATCCACCACCATTACTCCAACGACAAATTCGTTCCCGAATTTACCGAATCCTATTTCCGTTCGGTCGTTTCGACCATTCCCACCGAGCGGTTCGGCAGTTTGAACGAGTTGTTCGAGGAGGTTTGTGCCGCGATTTTCAACCCCTCGCTTTGCCGCACGCGGCTCAATCAGCGGGCGGGCGACGACCTCGTGGCCACGTCGTGCAACAACTATTATTCGGGCGTCACGCAGGCCGAAGCCGAACATTTCTATGCCCGCATGGCTGCCGCCGATGCAGGCAACCCCGAGCCGGTTTCCTACGGTCTCAACTCGCAGTTGGTGAAATGCGACGGCAAGGTGCAGGAGCGTGTCTGGAAAATCGGCGGCATGTATTCGCCGGCTATCGAAAAAATCGTCTATTGGCTGAAAAAGGCGGCCGCAGTGGCGAAAGAGCCCCAGAAAACCAATATCGAGGCGTTGATTTCCTATTACGAAACGGGCGATTTGACGGAGTTCGACCGCTATAACATCGGGTGGGTTCGGGATACCGTCTCCAACGTTGATTTCGTCAACGGGTTCATTGAGGATTACGGCGACCCGCTGGGGCGCAAGGCGTCGTGGGAGGCCAACGTCAACTTCATGGACAAGGAGGCCTGCCACCGCACGGAGGTCATTTCGGAGAACGCGCAGTGGTTCGAGGACCATTCGCCCGTCGCCCCTGAATACCGCAAGGAGAAAGTCAAAGGCGTCTCGGCCAAAGTCATCACCGTCGCCATGTTGGGCGGCGACTGTTATCCGGCGACGCCCATCGGCATCAACCTGCCCAACGCCGATTGGATTCGCAAGGAGCACGGCTCGAAGTCGGTGACAATCGACAACATCACTTACGCTTACGACAAGGCGGCGCACGGCAACGGCTTCGACGAGGAGTTCGTGTTGCGTGCCGACGACCGCGAGCGGATGAACCAATACGGCAAATTGGCCGACGACTTGCACACCGACTTGCACGAATGTCTCGGGCACGGTTCCGGCCAGTTGGCTCCGGGTGTCAAGGGCGGCGAGTTGCGGAGTTACGGTTCGACGCTCGAAGAGGCGCGCGCCGATTTGTTCGCATTGTACTATTTGGGCGATGCTAAACTGGTCGAATTGGGTCTGATTCCGTCGCTCGACGTGGCCAAAGCGGGGTATGCCCATTACATCATGAACGGTCTGATGACCCAGCTGGCACGCATCGAGCCCGGCAAGAATGTCGAGGAGTCGCACATGCGCAACCGCAAACTGATTGCCGAGTGGTGCTATGAGCATGGAGCTGCCGACAACGTAATCGAATGGGTCGAGCAGGACGGCAAGCGTTACGTCGTCGTCAACGATTTCGACAAGTTGCGCACGTTGTTCGGCGAACTGTTGCACGAGGTGCAGCGCATCAAGTCCGAAGGCGATTACGAGGCCGGCAAGGCATTGGTCGAGCGTTACGGGGTGCAGGTCGACCCTGCGTTGCACGCGGAGGTGCGCAAGCGTTATTACGCATTGGGCATCGAGCCTTACGGCGGTTTCGTCAACCCCGAGTACGAGCTTGTCGAGCGGGACGGCCGTGTCGTCGACGTGCGGATTTCCTATCCGGCCGATTACACCGAACAGATGCTCAACTACTCGAAAAATTATTCGTTCTTGCCGAACGTGAATTGACCCTTTGTCAGGGCCCAATGAAAAGCGCGCTCCGGTTTGCGGGGCGCGCTTCTTGTTTCGGTCTTAATCGACCGTCGGGGGCGGTTATTCCTCTTTCTTCACTAACTCGAAGAATCCGCTAATCTCCTGTTGGTCGATAGCTTGACGTACGTTGAACCGTTTGATTTGGTCTTCGTAGCCTTTCTTGGTGATTTTGATTTCGATGGTTACGTCGCGCGAGTTCTCGTAGGTCAGACCCAAGATGTTGAACGAACGCGTTTCCTCGAACGGGGTCGTCATCAAGTAGGTTTCGTTCGTGTTCTTGACTTCGGCCGGAATACTCGAAATTACACGCCAGAAGATGCGTGCCCCGCGCGGGTCGGAGTCGAAGTACCAACGGAGAATCGTGCGTTCCAACGCCGATTGGCCAGCTTTGTCGCGGCTTACGCGGTTCTGCGCCTCGCCCTGCATGATAGTCGGGTCTTGGTCGTAGATTTTCTGTACGCGCGGGTCGCGTTTGAACTGGTGGATGACCGTCGTCGGCCACGTGAATCGGGTGTTCTTGTTGATTACGCCCTTTTGCGGCGTCACGGTCGGAGTCAGCAGCTCCTCGCCTTGCATATAGCCGTCGAGTTCGTAAACCAAGTGGATGCTGCTTTCGTATTGCGTGCGTTTGATAGCGGCATTCAGGCTCTCTCGCTGGACGGGACGCGAGATGACGCCCGAACAGGGGATGACCGCCACGCCCGGGGTCGACGCACAAATCAAATTGCCGTTCATATAGACGCGCGCACCTGCCGGTTCGCTCATCAGAGTAATCGTCTGATTGACCGGTGCCGTGTAAAAGGGCCCTTTGGCCGTTGCCGTCGTGCACAGCGCGACGATTGCCAGCATTGCGATGATTGCTTTTTTCATGATTTTCTGCATTTTTGAGGTTCGACGTCGTTACTCGGCTTTCGGCACCAGCTCGAAGAATCCGCTGATTTCCTGTTGGTCGAGTGCTTGGCGCACGTTGAAGCGTTTGATTTGGTCTTCATAGCCGCGCTTGCTGATTTTGATTTCGATTTGCACATCGCGCGAGTTCTCGTAGGTCAGGCCCAAGATGTTGAACGAACGCGTTTCCTCGAACGGGGTCGTCATCAAGTAGGTTTCGTTCGTGTTCTTGACTTCGGCCGGAATACTCGAAATTACACGCCAGAAGATGCGTGCCCCGCGCGGGTCGGAGTCGAAGTACCAGCGGACGATAGCCCGTTCCATGTCGGTCTGGCCCGCACGGTCGCGGCTGACCCGTCCGGCGGGTTCTTGCTGCATCGGGCGTGGCAGTTCCACATAGTTGGACGGTTCGTCCTGTTTGCGCTGCATGTGGATGTAGTAGCTGTTGGCATCGGGTTTCATCATGGCACCCGTACCGGCGTCGATACCCCAAGCAATCAGGTTCGTGAGGTTGATAATCGAAACGGGATTGAAGGTTTTGCGTACGGTCAGCTTGCCGTCTTCGTAGCCTTTGGCTTTGGCGGTGATTTCGGTGGGGCGGAATCCGCGCTTGACTTTCACCTGCTTGGGGAAATAGACGTTGGTGTAACGCTGGTTGTCGACGGTCAGCTCGACGGGAACCGTCACCTCGTCGTTTTCGAGGGTGATTCGCTTTTTCGAGCCGCTGAAAATCGTGGCGCATGACGACAGCAGGAGCAGCATCAGGCCGATCGTAATAATCCGGATTGTTTTCATTTTTTTGAGTTCGGATCGGGACCGGTCCCACGGTCGTGAATTGTTCATGTAGGGGCATAAAAAACGTGGGACAATATCTTTGTTTTCGGTCGCTACGGTCTTCCACAACCATTTCCCCAAAAAACAGAATAAAGCCCACGCGGAAACCACGTGAGCGTCAAACTTTATTCCTTGGGGTCTTGTAAAAAGTGGAAGTTTTAGCGACCGGAAATAAAAATAACGCTTTTTATGTAACCGGCAGGCAACATCCTGCCGAAATGAATCTGTGTAAAGTTTTCTGTTATTTAATCATAGGCAATACGGGTATTGGTTCGGATGCAAATATAACATAAACCGAAAAGACCGCCAAATTTTATTCGATTGGGCTGTGTCTTTTCGGTTTAGAGCAAGTTGTCGTTGCGACAAACTCCGGTGTTTATTCTTGTGCTGCGGCTTCCGCGCTGTCGATGGCGAACGCCGAGACGATGACCATTTTTTCGTCTACGTTGTTCGGGTTCGATACGATGACGCCGTATTCGCCTGCGGGCGTCTGGTCGAACGTCAGTTGATAGGAGCTTTCGCCGTACTTTTTAGCCGTGAACGGCAGGTATTCCATTTGATTGGAGGTTACCGTGAACGTCCCTGCTGCTGCGATGACGGCCGAACGCTGTTTTTTGTTCGCTTTCAGACGGAACACCCGTACGATAGACATCGGGTCGGCCTTGTTGTCTTTGGCCCGAACTACCAGCGACACGGGTTCGCCTGCACGGAACCGAACTCCGGCCCGACCTCCGTCGATGATGACTTTGGTCTTTGCTTTGTTGACTGCGAATCCGGCTACATAGACGCTGCCGCCGGTGCGCAGCTGCACGTTGTGCTTTTCGAGTTTTTTGGCCGAGCCGTCGGGGAATACCCCCATTACTTCGCCTTCAAAATCGGGTTCGAGGTTCTGTGCCGTCACATACCCGCCCCCGCACCACCGGCCATGGCCGGCGGCGGGGACAGGAGTTTTTTGGGCATGGTGGTTGGTGGATTTACGTTTGG
>CAMWYI010000058.1 GCA_947178455.1 uncultured Alistipes sp.
CCCGCCCGCCCCTCCCACAAAACCAGTGTGGCGTCGACTTTTTATTTTAACAACCCATCCCCCCACAAAAAACACCCCGGGGCCCCCCCCCCGCGGGCGCCGCTTCGTTCTATAGAACAGGACATCCGAACGGCGCTGCAACCTCGTCGCGCGGCCAGTGTTCTGGCCGCGCGATAATAGCCCGACGTTCCACGTGGAACAAAGCCCGCAAGAAGAGAAGGTCTCGAATCGGTGTCCGCAACGCAACAAAACAATCGTTCTACGTGGAACGATTCCGATATTAATAGGGCAGGGGGGGGGTAAAAGGGTCCAGGCATGAGCGACCAAACAGCAGGGCAATTCAAATCGGGCGCGACCGACGAGACGGCAAAATAAGACAGAGCGCGAATACAAACACGAGAGCGGCTTCTGAATAAAAAACAGCAAACCGGCCGAATGGGCAGTAACTACAAAATACGCCTGATTAAAAGAAGGGAATCAAGAAAAATCGACTATCGGCCGAACTTGACCAATAAGACGTTGATGTCGGCGGGCGCGCCGCCCGGAATGCACGAAGCCTGCCCGATAGTAGCGGGACGGATGCGAGAGAGCTTCTGCCGCGCTTCGATAGTCAACGCCTGCATGGCATGATAATCGAAATCGGCCGGAATACGGATGTTTTCCAATCGGTGCAGTTTGTCGGCAATGAATTTTTCGCGTTCGATGTATCCGCGGTATTTGATTCGGATTTCGGCTTCTTCAATAACTTCGTTGCCGATTTCGTGTTCGCAGATGAATCGGTCGAGTGCGGGGATGACCGACCGGAGCGAATCGAAGGTTACGTTGTTGCGCATCAACACTTCGTGCAGCCGTTTTCCCTGCGTCAAAGGCTCCGAACCGACCGAAATTAAATAGTCGTTAATTTCGGCTGCTTTGATACTCCGTTCGTGCGCGAACGAAATAAGCGATTCTACGAGCGATTTTTTTTGCGCAAATTCTTCGTATCTCCGACGCGAAATCAACCCGATTTCGTGCCCAAGCGGAGTAAGCCGTGCGTCGGCATTGTCCTGCCGGAGCAAAATGCGGTACTCGGCCCGCGAAGTAAACATGCGGTAAGGCTCGTCGACCCCTTTCGTAACGAGGTCGTCGATGAGCACACCGATATAGGCTTCGTCGCGCTTCAACACGACGGGCTCCGCTCCGGTCAGCTGGCGGTGAGCATTGATACCGGCCAAGAGCCCTTGTGCCGCCGCTTCTTCGTAACCGGTCGTGCCGTTGATTTGTCCGGCGAAAAATAATCCGGCAACGAGCTTGGTTTCAAGCGAATGATGCAACTGAGTCGGCGGGAAATAATCGTATTCGATAGCGTAACCCGGCCGGAAAATATGCACGTCTTCCAAACCGCGCATCTGGTGCAATGCCTGCCATTGCACCTCCCACGGCAGCGACGACGAAAAGCCGTTCAGGTAGTACTCGTTGGTCGAACGACCCTCCGGCTCCAAAAACAACTGGTGCTGCTCCTTATCGGCGAACGTGCGGAGCTTGTCCTCGATAGAAGGGCAGTAACGTGGCCCGATGCCCTGAATCGTCCCGTTGAACAGAGGCGACCGATCGAACCCGCTGCGCAATGTGGCGTGCACTTCGGGCGTGGTATAGACCGAAAAACAAGGCAGTTGTTCCTTAACCGGTTGTGTTTCAGATGAAAACGAGAATTTCGAAGGCTGTTCATCGCCGTACTGGGGTTCCAACGCCTCGAAATCAATGGTGCGGGCGTCCAAACGGGCAGGCGTGCCGGTTTTCATACGGCCCGACTCGAATCCGACGGCTCGCAGGCAGGCGGTCAGCCCGTGCGAAGCGGCATCGCCAGCGCGTCCGCCCTCGGCGTGCGACGCCCCGCAGTGCATCAATCCTTCGAGGAAGGTTCCGGCGGTGAGAATCACCGACTTGCACCGAAACTCGACCCCCATGCGCGTGCGGACACCGCAAACGCGGAGGGTCGACGCGGAAAATTCGGACAACGGAGCATCGGCTACGGCAGGGGTGTTGGCAGCATCGGCAGGCTCGAACAACAGTTCGGTAGCTACATCCTGCCACAAATAGAGATTCACGGTATTTTCGAGCAGGCGGCGCCACTCCTCAGAAAAGCGCGTCTTGTCGCACTGCGCGCGCGGGCTCCACATGGCGGCCCCTTTCGACCGGTTGAGCATGCGGAACTGGATGGTCGTGCGGTCGGCGACGATGCCCGTACAACCGCCCAAAGCATCTATCTCGCGGACAATCTGCCCTTTGGCAACGCCCCCGATAGCGGGATTGCACGACATCGAAGCCAATTTCGTCAAGTCCATCGTGAGCAACAGCGTGCGCGAACCCAATCGGGCCGCCGCCGAAGCAGCTTCACATCCGGCGTGTCCGCCGCCGATGACGATGATGTCGTAGTCGAGCGTCATTTCTCCCAGAATTTCAGATATTTATCCTCCTTGCGGTGCATCTGTGCATTGGCACGGGGCGTCTTGTCCTTTTGACCGCAGAGGTGCAGCACCCCGTGCACGACGACGCGGCGCATCTCCTGCAACGCAGTAGCCCCGTACTGACGGGCATTGTCGGCGACGGTCTCGACGTCGATAAAAATATCGCCCGCGATGACGCCCGAACCCTTGCGGTCGCTGTAATCGAACGTGATGACGTCGGTGAAGTAATCGTGACCGAGATACTGACGATTCATGGCCAACAGTCGCTGGGCCGAACAAAAGATATAAGTAACATCGCCCAATGTACACCCCTCGGCAGCAGCCACTTCGGCGAGCCAGCGGGTCGTGCGCCGTTTGTCGGGGTAACGGTAGTTCGTATCGTCGTTGTAATAACGTACCATGCACAAGATACCTCTAATCTCGACAAAGTTACGAAAAGCGGCGCGCAAACGAGCAAACGCATCGGCATTTTTATTAATTTTTCTTAAATTTGTTGTGCTGAAAAACAAGGTATCAATAAGAATATGGAACAACGAATCCAGCAGTTGTTGACCGGCATCGTACATCCCGAAACAGGCACGGACATCGTAACGGGCGGAATGGTAGGCAACATCGCATGCGCGGACGACAAAATCACCGTCACGTTGCATTTTGCCAAGACGCGCGACCCGTTTGCACTGAAAATCAAGGCACAAGCCGAAACCGTGCTGAAAGAGGCGTTTTCTAAATGCGTCGTGCAAGTAATTATTCGGGAAGGAGAGAAGGCCCCCCGTCCCGAACCGAAGATGCAGACGACGACGGGCGGCATCGCCCATGTCATCGCCATTGCTTCGGGCAAGGGCGGCGTAGGCAAATCGACCGTCACGGCCAATCTGGCCATTGCGCTGCGCAATCTGGGCTATCGGGTCGGCGTGCTGGATGCCGATATTTACGGCCCGTCGCAACCCAAAATGTTCGGGGTCGAAGGCTATCTGCCCGATGCCGTACAAGAAGACGGAATAGACCGCATCGTTCCGGCCGAGTCGCTGGAAATCAAGCTGATGTCCATCGGATTCTTCATCAAACCGACCGATGCGCTGCTGTGGCGCGGCGCGATGGCTGTCAACGCGCTGAAACAGATGATTCATCAGACGAAATGGGGAACGCTCGACTTTCTGCTGGCCGACCTGCCTCCCGGCACGGGCGATATTCACTTATCGATCATCCAAGAGTTGAAAATCGACGAAGCCGTCATCGTTTCGACGCCGCAACAAGTGGCAGTGACCGACGTCGTGCGTGGCGTGGAACTATTCCGCAACGAACAGGTGAACATACCGGTGGCGGGCATCATCGAGAACATGGCGTGGTTCACGCCCGAAGAACTGCCCGACAATCGCTACTACCTGTTCGGCAAAGGCGGAGCACGTCGTTATGCCGAAGAGAACGGCATCGAACTATTAGGCGAAATACCTATCGTACAGTCGATTATGGAGTGTTCGGACGAGGGTAGTCCGGCCGTCGGAATCGACCCGCGCGTGGAGGAGTGGTACCGTCGCATCGCCCAGCGGATTGTTGAAAAAGCGGTGACAAACGGTCGATAACCGGTTGAAAAACGGAGGATAAGTCGCAAAAACTTTTTCTTCCAAAAATTGTAAAATAGACCCGTCTCGACATATAGCCGAAAGCAAGAAAAAAGCAAATTTTTTTCAAAAAGATACCGACCGCGAAACAGGCCCAAAATCGACAAAACATGTTGATAAAAACGGTTGTCGAAATGTGGAAACTTTTTATTAAGAGGTGTTGATTATTTATTTTAATCTTTTTATTTTCAATTTATTATAAGAAAAAAAGAAGAAGAAAAATGTTTCTAAAATGTGAAAAAACGCTCGAACCGAAAAATTATCCACATTATCGACAGGCTTTATATTTATTCTTATTATTTTCTTATTAAAATTAAATTAAAAAAAGAAAAAAACGCGGATGCGGCCAGGGTCGTCGGGCGGTAGCGGATGTGAACGATGATAAGCGGGACGGCAATATCGAAACCGGCGCGAGGCCCTGAACCGAAAACGGTACGCGTTGTAAGACCGAAATGAATAAAAAAGCGGAGAATACGTGATTTGGTATCCTCCGCTCGATTTTGCAGGCCTTATAAGCCGGGTTCTGTGCCCTATTGCATAGGGTCTCCGTCATTTATCTACGGCGGCAGTCTCCTGCCGTCTCCAGCAACCTACCCCCCGGCATTGGGCGAGCAACCCTTGATTTATTCGGCGGGGAGGAATACGGACGTATCGCAATTTTTCGATACGGTGATATACACTTCACCCGCTGAATAAAAAACCGGTGTACATGGTCTTGCAACCTACGGGACGTACGGCCGGACGACATCGCTGCCTCCGCGGTGGGCTCTTACCCCGCCTTTTCACCCTTACCCGCCGGAAGTCGCCTCCGCGGCAGGTGGTCATTCTCTGTTACGCTGCCATACCCTCTCGAATATCAAGCCGTTAGCTTGCGTAGTGCTCTGCGTTGCCCGGACTTTCCTCTCCCGACCTGCGTCGGCAGCGACGGAGCGGGCCTGCCCTGCAAAGGTAGGATATTTTTTTCATTTTTCATCCAGCCGCTTTAAGAAAGCGGATTTAGGCGCTACGGGCGGTTTTGCTGTTTCAGAAGGTTAGGAAGCGCTCTGACCGAAATGCCCGCAAGTGAAACCGTGCGGATGGTTTTGGGTACCTTTTGGCATCAAAAGGTACGATAGCGAAAATATCGACGGTGCGGAAAAGCATCCGAAGTCCGATAACGGTTTATTGCGCTCAAAGGCGCAGCAACGTTCTAAAGCACGATGACCGTGTATCGCGCTTAAAACGGCGTTCTTAACGCCGCGCTAATAAAAATTTGGTTTTGTGCTTTTTTGTGCGTAAATTTGCGCACTAATTGCGTTAGAATGGAGCTTTCCGAACGATATGCCGTCGCTTTCAAGGAACTGAAACCGGGAGGGTATGATTACGCATTTTCGGTCGACGGGGCTTTGTTCCGCAACTACGAAAACGCCGAAATCAAGGAGGCTTCCTGCTCGGTGCAGGTGCATTTGGAACGGGCCGCAACGCAGCTGACGTTCGATGTCCGCATTACGGGGGAGGTCGTGGTTCCGTGCGACCGGTGTTTGGAGGACTGCCGCGTGCCCGTCGATTTCGAGGGGCAGTTGCTGGTGCGTTTTTCCGACCTGCCGGCCGACGAATACGACGGCGAAGTGCTGTGGCTGTCGCCGGCCGAGAGGGAGGTGGATTTGACGCAGTACCTGTACGAAAGCATCGTGCTGTCGCTTCCCTACCAGCGGGTGCATCCCGAGGGCGGCTGCGACCCCGAAATGCTGAAACGCTTTCGGATTGTGTCGGATGAGGAGTTTTCGGCGATAGAGCAGCTTTAAGAAAGCTGTTTTATTAGGGCGATAGACCGTTGTCAGGTTCGGAAACTTCCTGCGCCTTTGAGCGGAAAAAGGTCGTTCGGTTACGGGCGGTTGTTGCGCCGTTAAGCGTGAAAGGTGGTTATTGAACATCAAAAAGTTCCTGCGCCGCCGAAGTTGAAGTAAGGAAAGAAAAAATAGAAAAAGGTATTAATAAAAAAATTAATAAAAATGGCACATCCTAAACACAAAATCTCGTCCACTCGACGCGATAAGAGAAGAACCCACTACAAGGCGGTCGTTCCGACGGTCGTGACGTGTTCCAATTGCGGTGCTGCTACGCTCTATCATCGCGTATGCCCCGAATGCGGATTCTATCGCGGCAAACTGGCTATCGAGAAGAAAGCTGCCGAATAAATCCGGCGGACTTGCCGATTGCTGTGCCGCTTGCGGCCGTGTGATTGGCACGCCCTGCGATTGGTTGCGGGCGATTTTTCCACTTCCGCCTGCGGATGCAGCGGTGGAGGGGGAGTCGGATTTTTTATTCCGCAAGAATAGTATGTAAAACTTGGGTCTATTGCATTGGTTATGATGAAAATCGGTGTAGATGCGATGGGCGGCGATTTCGCCCCCGAAGCCGCTGTCAAAGGTGCGGTGATGGCACTCGACGCGATTGCGCCGGAGAGCCGCATCGTGTTGTTCGGCGACGAAAAGCAAATCCGCGACATCTTGGCCGCCGAAGGATGCCCGGCCGATCGGTTCGACATCGTTCCGACGACCGAAGTAATCGAAATGGGCGATCATCCGGCTAAGGCGTTCCAGTCGAAAACCGATTCGAGCATCGTCGTCGGATTCGGTTATCTGGCCAAAGGAGCCATCGACGGCTTCGCGAGCGCCGGTTCGACCGGTGCCATGATGGTCGGGTCGATGTATGCCGTCAAACCGATCGAAGGCGTTATCCGGCCTACGATTTCGTCGTTGATTCCGACCATAGCCGGACGTCCGGCCCTGTTGCTCGACGTGGGGCTGAACGTGGACTGCAAACCCGAAGTTTTGGCGCAGTACGGTCTTATCGGTTCGGTCTATGCCGAATCGGTGCTCGGAATCGAGCGGCCGCGCGTCGCCGTGCTCAACATCGGCGAAGAGGAGGCCAAAGGCAATGCGCAGTCGAAAGCGACGCACGAACTGCTGAAAGCCGAATCGCGCATCAACTTCGTCGGCAACGTCGAGGGTTCGCACATTTTCTCCGGCAAGGTGGCCGATGTCATCGTCTGCGACGGATTCGTGGGCAACACGGTGCTGAAAATGGCCGAAGGACTCTACCGAATCAACCGTGCGACGGGCGTCGAAAATGCTTTCTGGGATGCGATGAACTACGAAAATATCGGCGGTACGCCCGTGTTGGGGGTCAATGCGCCGGTTATCATCGGGCACGGATGTTCTTCGCCCAAAGCCATTTGCAGCATGATTCGCTCGACGGAACAGTGCATTCGGGCCGGTTTCACCGAACGGTTGCGGTGTGCGTTTAAGGAGTAACGATTAACCATTGAATAAATGAAAATACAAGCAGCGATTACGGGTGTAGGTCAGTACCTTCCGGACTACATTCTGACCAACGACGAATTGAGCCGGATGGTCGAAACCAACGACGAGTGGATTACTTCGCATACGGGCATCAAGACGCGCCATATCCTCAAAGGCGAGGGTATCGGTACTTCGTACATGGGTGCGCGTGCCGTGAAAGACCTGTTGGCCAAGACGGGCGTCGACCCGATGGAAATCGACGTGGTGATTTGCGCTACGGTGACGCCCGACATGTTCTTCCCGTCGACGGGCAACCTCATTGCCGATCAGGCCGGTTGCAAAAATGCTTTCGCTTACGACGTGTCGGCCGCTTGCAGCGGATTCTTGTTTGCGTTGACGACCGGCGCGAAATTCATCGAAGCGGGCACGAGCAAAAAAGTCATCGTGGTCGGTGCCGACAAGATGTCGTCGATTATCGACTATACCGACCGTTCGACCTGCCCGCTCTTCGGCGACGGTGCTGCTGCCGTGCTGTTGGAGCCCAATACCGAAGGCTACGGCGTCATCGACTCGATTCTGCGTTCGGACGGTTCCGGCGAGTTGCAGCTCTACATGAAAGCCGGCGGTTCGCGCTATCCCGCTTCGGCCGAAACGGTCAAAAACAACTGGCACACCATCACGTGGGACGGTCAGGCTGTCTTCAAGGCCGCTGTCTCGAAAATGGCCGACGTTTCGGTCGAGATGATGGAGCGTCACAACCTTTCGTCGGACGACATCCGTTATCTGGTACCGCATCAGGCCAACCTGCGTATCATCGACGCTACGGCTCGCCGCATGGGCATCACGCAGGAGAAGTGCATGATCAACATCGACCGCAACGGCAACACGACTGCTGCGACGATTCCGACCTGTCTCTACGATTACGAGAAGGAGTTGCGCCCGGGCGATAACCTGATTATGTCGGCATTCGGCGGCGGTTACACGTGGGGTGCTATCTACGTCAAATGGGCGTACGACGGCAGCAAAAAATAGTTTTTTATTAGCGCGAACCGTACGTCGTACGGTTTCGGATGGATTTCTGCGCTGGGACTGTCCTCTTTCGGGGGGGCATGAAAATACAAAAGCACACCTGATTCGGGTGTGCTTTTTTTGACGGATTATCGGTGAAACCCGATTCATCGGAAATTCGATTCCAAGATTCGGGCGGACTTTTCGACGATACGCCGTTTCGGGAGGGGTATGAAAAAAGGAACTGATAATCAATCAGTTCCTCAGAGTGCCCAGGACAGGAATCGAACCTGCACGCCTTGCGGCACACGCACCTGAAACGTGCGCGTCTACCTATTCCGCCACCTGGGCATTTTTATTCAGGTGTCCGCCTTGCTGCTGGCTTGTCGGGTTCGTGGTTCATCGCCCCTCCTCGACCCTCGCGCATCCGGCGGTCTGTTTCGGAATTTGCGGTTTGCAAAAGTAACACTTTTTTCGGAAACGCAAACCTTTCGGCCGATATTTTTTCAAAAACAGCCTATTTGCAGAAGAACCGGTACTGGAACAGAAGCAGATAGACCGTTGCGACGGAAATGTAAGCGTCGGCCAGATTGAAAATCGCACCGAAGAAATAATTGCGGCCGTCGACCAAAAAACGCAGGAACGACGGCACGCTATTCCACTGAAACAGCGGGAAATAGAACATGTCGACCACCTTGCCCATCATGAATCCGGCGTAGTGGCCCCCGAATTGCGCCACCTCGTAGGGCGTCGATGCCGAGAAAATCAGACCGTAGAACGCGCTGTCCAAAATGTTGCCCAGCGCTCCGGCCAAAATCAGCGTCAGTCCCACGATGACTCCCGTCGGCGTCTTTTTCTCTTTGTTTTGCAGCAACTTGCGGAGCAGCCATACGATGAGGCCGACCATTGCGATGCGGAAAATGCCGAGCAGCAGTTTGCCCCAGTCGAATCCGCCCGACGTGGCGATGCGCATGCCGAATGCCGCGCCGTTGTTCTCGATGAAGCGCAGCTGGAACCAGTCGGGAAAGACGACGATTGCTTCGTCGAGCTGCATGTGGGTCTTGACCCAGATTTTTATTAATTGGTCGAGGACGACCAAGACGATCGTGAGAATGGCTATTTTCTTAAAATTCATGTTGTCGTGCCGGTGGCGGCGTTACGGTTTTGCGACGCAAAATTAAGAAAAAATCCCGAATTTCGGCGACGGGTCTTTGCGTGTCGTTGCGTTTCGGCCGCTCATCATTTACGACTCGCCGGATTTGGCCTATATATAAATATAGGTGCGGTAACGGCGCAGCGACTTCGCGAAACCCGACGACCGTCCATCGCGCTAATAAAAACGCATTTTTTTGAAAAAAGTTAATAAATTGTTTGCAAGTTCGGATTTTGTCGTTACCTTTGCATCCGCATTCGAGAAATGCACAGGTTTTCGATAAACCGAGAGCAGCGCGGAACGCTCCGAGTTGCGCAAAGCGACGAAGCGATAGTTGAAAACCGAAAGTTCTTAAAAAAATGTTTGGAGGATTGAAAAAGATGTTTTATCTTTGCAGTCCTTTCGCACCGCAAAGTGCGACGTTTTTTCCGATACGGTTCTTTGAATTACTGGTTTTAATTTGAGAGAATAGAAATGTAGTATTTATCTGTCAATTTCCTTTTCAAGAGGAGATCGAATAGTCAGGACTCTAACGAAACATTTATTTTTCATTTACCATGGAGAGTTTGATCCTGGCTCAGGATGAACGCTAGCGGCAGGCCTAACAC
>CAMWYI010000059.1 GCA_947178455.1 uncultured Alistipes sp.
GGTTCATCGCGGCCGTGATGCCCCGTTCGCCCCGTTCGGCTTTGAAACTCCGCCGTTCGCTGTGTTCGGTTTCGAGCGGCACGATTTCGCCGACGCCCACTTCGGTCGCCTTTTCGAGGAACCACTCGAATCGGTCGGCGTTCTTGGTCGGCGCAACGGCCATCGTCAGCCGGTAGGCGGACTTTTCGTACTCCTGCCGACACGCGACCACCCGCAGGCGGCAGCGCTTCGGATGGGCCTCGACCAGCTCGCACCGGTACAGATTGCCCCGTCCGTCGGTCACGTCGACCGCATCGCCCGCGTCGAGACGCAATACCCGCACGCAGTGCTTCGACTCTTCTTCGTCGAGCGTGTGTTCGGGCGGCACGAGGTCGGGGGCATAGAACAGTTGCATGGCTGTGATAAAATACCTATATTTGCATAGTGCATCGCATGCCTTATGCAGGCCGCAAAGTTAATGAAAAAGTTTATTCGATAATCGCGAAACAGATGAAACGCATCGCAGGTTCATTCATTTTACCGCTTCTTATGCTTATGACCGCCGTGTCGTGCAATTCCGCCGCAGACAAGGCGGAAAATCCTTTCTTCGGCGCGTGGGATACGCCTTATGGCGTGCCGCCGTTCGACCGCATCCGCCCCGAACACTACCTGCCCGCTTTCGAGCGCGGCATGTCGCTGCAAACGGCCGAAATCGACGCCATTACCTCGAATAACGACGAACCCACGTTCGAGAACGTCGTGCTCGCTTACGACAACTCCGGAAAAATGCTGGCCCAGACCGCATTGGTCTTCGGGATGCTGTGCGAGGCCGACAACAGCCCCGAAATGCAAGCGTTGCAGGAGCAGGCTATGCCGTTGCTGACGGCCCATGCCGACCGCATCCGGCTCGACGAAAAGCTCTTTTCCAAAATCAAGTCGGTGTACGACCGGCGGGCGCAGTTGGGCCTCGATGCCGAACAGTTGCGCCTGTTGCAGAAGACCTACGACGGCTTCGTGCGGACCGGAGCCTTGCTCGACAAGGAGCAGAAAGAGCGGCTGAAAGCTATCAACGAGGAGTTGGCGCTCGCGGCGGTGCGCTTCGGCAACAACCTGCTGGCTGAGAACAACGCTTTCGTCATGGAACTCGCTTCGGACCAGTTGGACGGGCTTCCGGCGGGCGTCCGCGACCAAGCGCGCGAAAAGGCCGAAGCGCTGGGACTCAAAAACAAGTATGCTTTCACGCTGCACAAACCGAGCTGGATTCCGTTCGTGACCTATTCGACCCAGCGCGACCTGCGCGAGCGCATCTACAAGGCCTACCTTTCGCGCGGCAACAACGGCGACGCGAACGACAACAAACAGCTCATCAACGAGTTCATTCGCTTGCGCACCGAAAAAGCCCACCTGCTGGGTTATCCGTCGTATGCCGCCTACGTGACGGCCGACCAAATGGCCGGAACACCCAAAGCGGTCTACGTGCTGCTCGACGAAATCTGGACGCCTGCGCTCGAACGGGCCGAAAACGAATTGGCCGAAATGACCGCATTGTTCCGCAAGGATTACCCCGGCGGGACGTTCGAGTCGTGGGATTGGTGGTACTATGCCGAGAAATTGCGCAAGCAGAACTACGACCTGAACGAAGAGATGCTGCGGCCTTACTTCTCGTTGGAGAACGTGCAGAGCGGCATTTTCTTCTTGGCCAACCGCTTGTACGGCATCACGTTCCGGCCGGTCGCCGTGCCGCTCTACCACCCCGAAGCCGTTGCTTACGAGGTGCTCGATGCCGACGAGTCGCATTTGGGCGTCTTGTATTTCGACTTCTTCCCGCGCGACGGCAAAAGTCAGGGCGCATGGTGCGGCAATTATGTCGAGCAGATTTACGAGGACGGCCAGCGGGTCGCACCCGTCGTGTCGATTGTGGCCAACTTCACCCGTCCGACCGCCGGTACACCGGCCCTGCTGACGCTCGACGAAACCGAAACGTTGTTCCACGAGTTCGGCCATGCGCTGCACTTCCTGTTCCACGACGTGAAATATCGCGGTCTCACGGAGGTCGAGGGCGATTTCGTGGAGCTTCCGTCGCAGGTCATGGAGAACTGGGCGTTCGAGCCCGAAGTGTTGAAACACTATGCCGTGCATTACCGCACGGGCGAGGTGATTCCGGCGCATTTGGTCGAGAAACTGCGCCGCAGCGAACTGTTCAATCAGGGTTTCGCGACGACCGAATTGATAGCCGCAGCGCTTTCCGACATGGACATCCACTCCATTACGGAGTACGAGCCGTTCGACCCCGTAGCGTTCGAGCGCAACGCACTCAACGAGCGGCGCGGACTGATGCCGCAAATCGAGCCGCGTTACCATTACCCCTATTTCGCGCATATTTTCAACGGCGGATATTCGGCCGGATACTATTTTTATACATGGGCCGAGGTCTTGGACAAGGATGCTTTCGCGGCGTTCCGCGAGAGCGGCGACTTGTTCAATAAACGCATCGCAGAGCGGTTCCGCCGCGAGATTTTGGCACGCGGCGGGTCGGAGGACGGTATGACGATGTACCGTGCTTTTCGCGGCAAAGACCCCGACAAACGGGCGATGTTGCTCGGTCGGGGGCTTATCGCACCCGAACCGAAGCCCGACGCGGCGAATGAACCCGATGCGGCTGTCGCCGAATGAGGCTGTGGCCCGAAAAATGAACGTTTTCGATAAGCCGAGCGCAGAGCCGAACTCGTTCGGGCTATGCCGAGGCGAGAAAAGGTGCATGTGAATGAAGAAACCGATAATACGAAACAAGATGAAAAAAACACTTTTGCTTATGATCTTTTCCGCTTTGGCGGCGGGTTGTGCCGACCGTTCGGTTCCGAAGGCGCAACTGCCCGAACTGGACAGCTCGAATCCGTTGTTGGCCGAGTGGTCGACGCCCCACGCGACGGCTCCTTTCTCGGCCATCGAGTTGGCGCATTACGAACCGGCGTTCGATGCCGCTATCGCCTGCGCGCGGGCCGAAATCGACGCCATTGTCCACAATCCCGACAAACCCACGTTCGGCAACACGATTGTCGCATTGGAGCGGCAGGGCGAATTGCTCGGCCGCATCGAGGGGATTTTCTTCAACCTCTTGGAGGCCGATGCCACCGACGAAATGCAAGCTATCGCCCAGCGCGTTCAGCCGAAACTGACCCAGCTGGCCAACGATATTTCGCTCGACCCCGCCTTGTTCGCGCGGGTCAAGGCGGTCTACGAGCATCCGGGTTGGGGCCTTTCGACGGAGGACAAAAAACTGCTCGAAAACACCTATAAGAGTTTCGCGCGGAACGGCGCGGCCCTCTCCGACGAGGACAAGGAGTTGTACCGGCAGTACACTACCGAGTTGTCAGCGCTGACGTTGCAGTTCGGCCAAAATTCATTGGCGGCGACCAACGCTTTCACGCTCAACATCACCGACCCCGCGCAGGTGGCCGAGTTGCCCGCGTTCGTCAAAGCGACGTTGGCGGCCGACGCCAAAGCGCGCGGCGAAAAGGGTTGGACCGTGACGTTGCAGGCTCCGAGCTATGTGCCTTTCCTGACTTATTCGTCCAATCGGGCGCTCAAAGAGAAATTGTGGCGGGCGTCCAATTCGCGCGCATTGGGCGGTGCGTTCGACAACACGGAGGTGATTCGCAAAATCGTCGATACGCGGTTGAAAATCGCCAACCTGCTGGGCTATAAGAATTATGCGGACTACGTGCTCGAAAACCGCATGGCCGAGAATACGCCGACCGTGCAAAATTTCCTGCAAGAGTTACTCGCGGCCACGAAATCCTATGCCGATGCCGACTATCGGACGGTGAACGATTACGCCGCTTCGCTCGGATTCAAAGGGCAGCTGATGCCTTGGGACTGGGCCTACTACAATCAGAAGTACAAAGACGACCGTTACTCGCTCAACGACGAATTGATAAAACCCTACTTGCAGCTCGAAAACGTGAAGAAGGGCGTTTTCCTGTTGGCCAACAAGCTCTACGGGCTCACGTTCACGCCCAATCCCGACATCGAGGTCTATCATCCCGACGTAACGGCTTACGACGTAACCGATGCCGAGGGGCGTTTCCGCGCGGTGTTGTACCTCGACTTTTTCCCGCGTGCGACGAAGCGCGCCGGTGCGTGGATGACCGAATTTCGCGGGGCCAAGAAGGTCGACGGCAAGGAGGTGCGTCCGCTGGTGTCGTTGGTCATGAATTTCACCAAGCCGACCGAGACCGAACCGTCGCTGTTGACGTTCGACGAGTTGGAGACTTTTCTGCATGAGTTCGGCCATGCGCTGCACGGCATGTTGGGCGAGGGTTCCTACGAATCGTTGACCGGCACGAGCGTCTACCGCGATTTCGTGGAGCTTCCGTCGCAAATTATGGAGAACTGGGCCACCGAAAAAGAGTTCCTCGACCTGTGGGCCGTACACTACAAGACGGGCGAGCCGATGCCCGCCGAAATCGTCGACCGCATCGTGGCGGCGCAGAACTATCTGGCGGCTTATGCCAACGTGCGTCAGTTGTCGTTCGGCATGACCGATATGGCTTGGCACACGCTGACGGAGCCTTTCACGGGCGATGTCGCGGCGTTCGAGCAGGCGGCGATGGCTCCCACGCAGGTACTGCCCGTCGTCGAGGGTACGGCCATGTCGCCCTCGTTCACCCACATCTTTGCGGGCGGTTATGCGGCCGGATACTACGGGTACAAATGGGCCGAAGTGCTCGAAGCCGATGCTTTTTCGTTGTTCAAGGAGAAAGGAATCTTTAATCGCAAAGTTGCGGATTCGTTCCGCAAGAACGTTTTGTCGAAAGGCGGGTCGGAGCATCCGATGCAGCTTTACGTCCGTTTTCGCGGCCACAAGCCCGAAACGCAGGCCCTTATCGACAAGATGCAGTTGGAGAAATAAGGGCTCCGTTTGCAAAAAGGCGTGCCGCTCGGTCGAGCGGCACGCCTTTTTTGAGAGAGGGCTGTTTCGGGGCTTTGGTGTAGGCTCCGTTCTTTGGCGAGGGGGTTATTTCCCGTTCTTGCGTGAGCTGCGGCGCACGGCGGGTGCGGCATGCCGCGAACGGGTACCGCCGACGGGTTCGGATGCCAGCAGTTCGAAGTCGAGTTGCCGTTTGCGCAGGTCGGCCTGCTTGACGCGGATGCGCACGGCGTCGCCCAGCGTGAACCGTCGGCCGGTCGACTGCCCGACGACCTCGTATTCCGTTTCGTCGAAGAGGAAGAAATCGCCCTCGATGTCGCGCATGTGGGCCAGCCCTTCGATGTGGGTTTCGTCCAGTTCGACGTAAACGCCCCAGTCGGTCAGCCCCGAAACATGACCCGCGAACTCCTCGCCGAGGTGTTCGGTCATGAACTCCACCATTTTGTACTTGATCGAGGCGCGTTCCGCTTCGGCGGCTACCACTTCGCGTTCCGACGCATGTTCGCAGAGACTTTCGAGCGTCTCCTTGTCGGCCGATTTGCCGCCCTCCAAGTAGCGGGCCAGCAGCCGGTGCACCAGCATGTCGGGATAACGCCGGATAGGCGAGGTGAAGTGCGTGTAGTAGGGAAACGCCAGCCCGTAGTGGCCGATGTTGTCGGTCGAATAGTAGGCTTTGGCCATCGACCGCACGGCCATAATCGTCACGGCGTTCTCTTCGGGGGCGCCTTTGAGTTGGCCGAACAGTTTGTTCAGCTCTTTCGCTACGGCACGCCCTTTCGCGGCGTGGAACACCCGCCCGAATCGCAGGATGAACTGCCGGAAACGGTCTAATTTCTCCTCGTTGGGCGTGTCGTGCACGCGGTAGACCATCGTGCGGGCCGTGCGGCGGCCTTTGTCGGTCGGGCGGTAGCCGCAGAACTCCGCCACGCGCCGGTTGGCCAGCAGCATGAACTCCTCGATCATCTGGTTGGCCTCCTGTTGTTCCTTGAAGTAGACGCCTATGGGTTTGCCGTGCTCGTCGAGCCGGAATTTCATCTCCTCGCGGGCGAAAGCAATGGAACCGTTCTTGAAACGCTGCCTGCGCAGTTCCTGCGCCAGCCGGTGCAGGGTCAGCACCTCGTCGGCATAGTCGCCCCGTCCGGTTTCGATGACCTGCTGCGCTTCGGCATAGGTGAACCGGCGGTCGGAGTGGATGACCGTACGGCCGAACCATTCGTCGAGCAGGTCGAGATTTTCGTTGAGCGTGAAGACGGCCGAAAAACAGAGACTGTCCTCGTCGGGCCGCAGCGAACACAGCTCGTTCGAGAGCCGTTCGGGAAGCATCGGCACCGTGCGGTCGACCAAATAGACCGACGTGCCGCGCGCGACGGCTTCGTCGTCGATTGCCGAGTGCGGACGCACGTAGTGGGTCACGTCGGCGATGTGCACGCCCACCTCCCACACGCCGTCGCGGATGCGGCGCACCGACAGCGCATCGTCGAAGTCTTTGGCATCGGCCGGGTCGACCGTAAAAGTCGTCACGTCGCGGAAGTCGCGGCGGGCGGCGATTTCTGCCTCCGTGATGCGGCCGTCGATAGCTTCGGCGGCGGCTTCGACCTCCGGCTCGAACCGGTAGGGGAGGTCGTACTCGGCCAGTATGGCGTGCATTTCGGTGTCGTTGTCTCCGGCGGGGCCCAGAATGTCGACCAGTTCGCCGACGGGGCATTTGCTTCCTTCGGTCCAGTCGACGATGCGCACGACGACCTTGTCGCCGTCCTGCACATCGGGATAGGTGCGTTTCGACAGATAGATATCCGAGGCGATGTTGTGCGAATCGGGCCGCACGAAAATCTGATGCGAACCGACTTCGGCGACGCCGACATAGGTCTTGCGGCTGCGTTCGACGATGCGGACGATTTCGCCTTCGGGTTGTTTGTTCTTGCGTTTGCAGTTCAGGATGACCGCTTCCACGCGGTCGCCGTCGAGTGCATTGGCCGAGTTGCGGGGGTGGACGTAGATTTCCTGCTCCATGCCCTCGACCTGCACGAATACGACGCCGGTCGAGTTCATCGCAGCCGTGCCCTCGTAGCGGGGCAGGTGTTTGCGGGTGAGGCGGTATTTCTGACGGGCGCACTCCTCGACGATGCCTTCGTCGAACAGCCGGCCGATGATTTCGAGCGTTTCGCGGCGTCCCTCCTTCGTCGCTCCGCCCGACGCCGAGGCGAGGTGTTTGAGCGAAAATTTGTTGTTGGGCATTTCGCGGAGCAGGTTCAGAATGATGCTCGCGCGGTCGTTGCGGTTGCGTATCTTGCGGGGTTGTTTCGTCTTTTTCATGATTGTTTCAGGATTAGCAGGGCCAGCCGGTGCATGAACCCGATTCCGACGTCGATGGCCCGTTCGTCGGGGTCGAAAGTCGCCGTGTGCGTGCGGCCTGCAGCGGCACCCACGCCCAGCCGGTAGAACAGCGACGGATAGCATTGGCAATAGTAGCCGAAATCTTCGGACGTCGGGCGCAGCGAAAGTGTTTCGACTGGCAATTTGTGGGCTTTGGCGAGTTTGACGGCTTTCCCAACCAATTTGAGGTCGTTGACCACGCACGGATAGCCGCGATTGATGTCGACCGCTGTGCAGGTGCCGTATCGGCCGTCGATACCGGCTGCTGTGTCGGCGATGCGGCGGTGCAGCTCCTCGCGGCGAGTCTCGTCGAACGTGCGCAGCGTTCCCTCCATGTACACTTCGTCGGGCACGACGTTCGTGGCTCCGGCAGCTTCGACCCGACCGACGGAGAGCACCGATTCGGCATCGTTCAGGCCCAGCAGGGCCGAAATCAGTTCGGCGGCCGCTGCGACGGGGTCTTTCAGCTGCGTGCGCAAGGCGCCGTGTCCGCCCGTGCCGCGCACCCGAAAACGCAACTCGTCGTTCGACGCCATGTATTTTCCGGCACGGAAACCGAGCATTCCGACCTCTAACTGCGGTTCGACGTGTTCGCCGACGACGGCGCGGATGTCGTATCCGTCGAACGGATGCTCGGCCAGCACCCGCGAAGCTCCGCCCGGATTGCACTCCTCGCCCGGTTGGAACAGCCCGAAAACCGTTCCGGCGAAATCGGGCGCGGCGGCCAGTTGTAGCAGCACCCCGCACAACACCGCCGCGTGCATGTCGTGTCCGCAGGCGTGCATGACCCCTGCATTCTGCGAGGCGCAGCCCAATCCCGTTTGTTCGTCGATAGGCAGGGCGTCGATGTCGGCCCGCAGCACAACGGCCGGACGACCCGCCGACGCAGGGTTGCGCCCCTCGATGCGGGCCAATATGCCCGTTTGGGCGATGCGGCGGCATTCGATGCCCGCCGCTGCGAGTTGCTCGGCGATGAATGCGGCGGTAGCCTCCTCGCGGAACGAGAGTTCGGGGTGGGCGTGCAGGTGGCGGCGGAATTCGATAGGGGTCATAGGCTCAAAAAACAGTGCGGGCGATTTCGATGATGTTGTCGGCTTTGCCCATCGGGTAGTAATGCAGCACCGGTACGCCCGCTGCTTTCAGTTCGCGGCTTTGGGCAATGGCCCATTCGGTGCCGATGCGGCGGATTGCCGACGGGTCGTCGCGGTGGGCGAGGATTTCGCGTTGGAGGTCGGCCGGAATGCGGCATCCGAACGTTTCGGGCAGCAGCGTCAGGTGGCGCAGCGTCGCAATCGGCTTGATGCCCGGAACGATAGGCACCGTGATACCGGCCTCGCGGCAGCGCCGCACGAAGTCGAAGAAACGGGCGTTGTCGTAGAACAGCTGCGTGACGATGTATTCCGCACCAGCATCGACTTTCTCTTTCAGTCGGCCGATGTCGCTCGCGGCATCGGAGGCTTCGGCGTGCGTTTCGGGGTAGCCGGCCACGCCGATCGAGAACTTCGAGTGGTGGCAGATTTCCACTTCGCCGTCGACGAATTCGCCGCGGTTCATGGCGGCGATTTGGCGCACGAGGTCGACGGCATGGGCATGTCCCTGCGGGTGGGGTGCGAACGAGGGTTCGTTCTGCGACTTGTCGCCCCGCAGGGCCAACACGTTGTGCAAACCGAGAAAATCCATGTCGATGAGGGCATCCTCGATGTCGTAACGCGACAGCCCGCCGCAAATCAGGTGGGGCACCGTCTCGATACGGTAGCGTTGGCGAATGGCGGCCGAGATACCCACCGTGCCCGGACGACGCCGGACGACGTGCCGCTCCGTCATGCCGTCGGCCCTGACAGTCTGTTTGACGGTTTCGCGGTGGAACGTGACGTTGATATAGGCGGGGTCGAACTCCGCCAGCCGGTCGATAGTCGCGAAGATGCCGTCCATGCCCTCGCCTTTGAGCGGCGGGAGCAACTCGAAAGCGAAACGGGTCGCGCCTCGTTTCAGCGTATCGTGCAGCAGTTCGGTGACGTTCATGGGCGGTAGTTGTTCGGTAGCAGTTTTTCGAGTTCGTCGAGCGTGTAGCCGCGACGGCGGGCGTAGTCTTCGGCCTGCTCGCGGTCGACGGGCCCGACGGCGAAGTAGTCCGCATCGGCGAACAGCAGTCCGCAGAGCGATTCGCCCGGGTCGATCATACAGTTTTCGGTGAGCCGCATGCCGGTGGTCTGCCCGACAGCCAGCAGGTCGAACACGTCGCGTTTGAGCGTGTGGTCGGGCGATGCCGGATAGCCGAACGCCATGCGGCGGCCGCGATAGTCGCCTTTGAGTATTGCGGCCGGTGTGAGTTGCGGCCCCGTTTCGTAGCCCCACATCTGCCGCCGCACGAAACTGTGCACCGCTTCGGCAAAGGCTTCAGTCAGGCGGTCGGCCAGCAGTTTTATTAAAAGGGCGGAATACTCATCGTTGTCGCTGCGGAATTTTTCGCACAACTCTTTCAGCCCGATGCCTGCCGTGACGGCGAAGCAGCCGAGCCAGTCGCCGTCGGGGGCAAGACAATCGGCCAGCGAACGGCACCCTTCGGCCGGATTCTGGCTGCGCAGCATCGCGAGCCGTTTTTCGCGTCTTTTGGGGTCGGTGACCACGAGGTCGTCGCCCTCGCTGCGGGCCGCGAAGATGCCTGCGACCCCTTGCAGCGTCAGCAGCCGTTCGTCGCGGATGCGGGTCAGCAGGGTCTGCGCAGCGGCCAGTACTTGGCGCGCTTCGGCTCCCTTTTCGGGGTGGTCGAGCAG
>CAMWYI010000060.1 GCA_947178455.1 uncultured Alistipes sp.
CTTAAAATAGGCTTCATCGTTCGTTATTTCGGTTTATTTCCGTCGGCACACGACGGCTTCTCGCAAAGTCGTTCGCTGATTCGTTGCGTCGCTCCCTCGCGGTACTTGCGCGACAAATCGAACGTCCGCCCCGCCACGACCACCTGCCCGCCGCCGACCCGAACCGCATGCTCCGAATTGACGATGTAGGCCCGATGGATTCGGACGAACCGGTCATCCAGCAGCCGCTCCCACTGCGAAATGCGGGTTTTCGTGCGGTAGCTTCGGCCGTCGAGCGTATGCAGCAACACTTCGTCGTCGTTCGATTCGACGTAGACGATTTGCGCCAGTCCGAGCGTCACGCGCCGACGGTCCGAAACGAATGCAATCGTTTTCGGACGCGGCAGCCGCCGGTCGAGATAGCGCGACAACAGCGTTTCGGGGATGACGACGGCCGCAAGCAGCAGCACTAAAAACGCCGGATTGGAAAAGAGCGTCGGAAACGGCACCTGCTCCGACCGCCACGCGGCCTGCGTATAGCAGTGCGCCAGCAGCATGGACATCCACTCGACGACCAGTATGCCGAGCCCCACGGCAACTATGGCCACGCCCCGCCGGTGGGGCGTCCGGAACGCTTCGGGCAGGAAGAACTTGGCGCAGAACATGCCGGGCAGCATGGCCGATGCGACGAACAGCGCCCGGTCGAACGAATAACCGAATCCGGCCAGCACCGAGGCCAGAATCAGCACCGCCGCAACCCAATAACCGAAAGTCGCAAGGTAACGCATCGCATCCGATTTTGTCGTAAAAATAGGGAAAAAGCGGATTCCGTCAAAACCCCTCTTCGCGCAGAGCGGGTTTCTACGCTCCGCCGACGGGATTCGCCCTTGCACCGACAGCCGGTTCCGCCCTATCTTTGCCGTGAGCTTTCGCGAAGTTCGCAACGATTCATTTTCAATTCACAAAAACTTTTTGCACCATGAAACACGCATTCGCACTATTCGCAGGCCTCCTGCTCGTCATGCTGTCGTCGAGTTCAGCCCTCCCCGCACAAACGCACGTCGAAGTCGCAGCAGCTCCGAGTGCCGCAACCGCATCGCAGGACGACGAGGTCATCCGCCGCATCCCCTACGTGCAAGGCGAATCGCCTGAAATCGGCCCCGACGAAGCGGCCGTCCTCAACCCCGAAAAGACCGAATGGACGATTCGGAAACTCGACCGCCGCAAACCGGAACCCTTGCCGTCGCTCTATGCACAGGGCGGCAGCAGTTGGATGACCGTCATCACGCTCTGCCTCATCGCGATGTGCTTCGCCGCATGGAAAGCCCCGCGCTGGGTCAAGGAATTGGGTCTGTTGGCCCTTTGGACAGGTTTTCTGTCGATGATGGTCGGCGTGTACGGCGTCTGCGATTTCGTTCAGTCGTCGGGGTATCCTCTTTCGTTCGCGTTGTGCTGCGGCGGATTTCGCGTCGCGCTGATAGCGCCGCTTTACGGCACAATCGTCTACATGACGTCGCTCCTGCTGCGCATCGCCTTGAAACCGCGCATGTAACCGCTTCACCGTTCCACGACCGCCACGACCCGCACCTGCCGCATCGGACGGGCGGGGTCGTCGGTGATAATCGACAGCCGGTCGAGCAGCGGGCCGTAATCCGACTCCTGCGGAACGAGCCATACCTCGACCGCGACGCTCTCGCCCGCAGCTATCTGCTGACCGGCCCGCAGCGATGTACGGACGCGGCCCTTGCTCTCGACCGCTCGCACGGTCAGCACTTCGTCGCCCTCGTTCGAGAGCGTGAACGTCCGTTTTTCGGCCGCCGCTGCTGCGTGTTTCAGCGTCCCGAACCGCACGATGTTCGTCGACAGCCGCATCGCCGGTGCCGGTTTGCCGCGATAGGCTGCCGGGTCGTCCACCGCGATGCCGTGCGTCGTCAGCACGGTGCCGTTGCTCCGCCCCGCGACCTCTACTTCGAGTGCATCGTTTACCGTGCCGTAGTGCGGTTCCCCTGCCGGAATCCGATAGGCGATGTCGATGCTTCCGCTCTCGCCCGCCGCAATCCGTTCGGGCGCCGCGACATGCAGATAGCCGCTCGCTGTTTTCGGCCGCAGGCGGAACGCAACCGCCTTGTCCGACGTGTTGACGAACTCGACCGCCGCGTGCACCTCGCGGCCGAGCGCAATGTAAGAGAACGCATGGAGCGTCGTGCTCAACCGCACACCTCCGCCCGCATCGACCGGATAACGTTCTTCGATGCTTTTGGGGCGAGGCTCGACATTGCCCGAAATGGTCAGGGTTGCGATTTTCCGCCGGTCGGACGAATAGACTGCCAGTTCCTTGTTGAACATGCCCGGACGGTTCGACGGGTCATAGGTCACCGTGATGAGGGTTGCCGCACCCGGCAAGACAGGCTTTCTGGAAAATTCCGGCACGGTGCACCCGCACGACGTCACGACATCGAGCAGCACGACCGGTTCGTCGCCGCGATTCACCCCCGTGAAGGTGTGCGACACCGAGCCGTCGACCTCGCGGACGGTGCCGAAATCGTAACTCGCCGGCTCGAACACCAGCTGCGCCTGCACCCCGACGGTCGGCAAAAGCAGCGCACCCCAAACGACAATAGTTTTCAAAGTCATGCAATAAAGATACGCTATTTTTCTATCTTTGTAACAAGAAACCTCACCGAATAAAAGACCATGATGCCGCAAGGTGCTAAAAACCAGCCCAAAATATCCATCATCGTTCCGGTCTACAAAGTCGAACGCTACCTGCCCCAATGCCTCGACTCGATTCTCGGCCAAACATTCGGCGATTGGGAATGTATCCTCGTCGACGACGGTTCGCCCGACGGCTGTCCGCAGCTGTGCGACGAATATGCCGCCCGCGACCCGCGTTTCCGCGTGATTCACCGCGCGAACGGCGGCTTGTCGGCGGCCCGCAACTCGGGACTGCGCGAAGCACGGGGCCAATACATCGGATTCGTCGATTCGGACGACTGGATTGCCTCGCAGATGTTCGAGCGGCTCTACCGGCTGATTACGGAGTACGGCACCGATATGTCCCAAGTCGGGTATTTGAAAGAGTATGTCGGATACGCCAGCCCCAAACGACTGGTCAAGCAAGTCCAAGTAATCGATCGCAAAGGAATCGTGCGGGACAACATTTACGGCAATCGCCTGCCCAATTACATGTGGAACAAACTGTTCCGACGCGAAGTCATCAACGCGGAGTTTCCCGAGGGTAAGGTTTTCGAGGATATTGCCGTCCTCAACCATTGGGTGCGCGACATCCGATCGGCTGTGCTCGCTCCCGATATGCTCTATCACTACCGCATGCGCAAGAGCGGCATCATCCACACCGAAACGACCCGCCGGTTCGAATATTTCGATGCTTATCGCGAAAAGGTGCGGGAACTATGTTCGATCGAACCGGATGCGATTTCGGACGAAGAGCGTTCGCGATTTCTGTGGAAAGCGGCTATCAATTCGGCCAAAATCATCGCACGCGGAGTGCCGGATTCGGAATCGAGGATGCGGCTTACCGAAACGATAATCGTTCTGTGTCAGGGATTTCCCTCCCCCGCAATCGGTGCACTCGGTCTTAAACGATATTTCCGGGCCCGATTGCTGTTGCATCGCCCCGCATGGTTTATTCGGCTCATGCGGGCAGTGGCTTCGATAAATCCGAGCCGAAACCACCGCAAGAATCATCTTTTCGACTGAAATCGGCAGCAGGAGGCTTTCCACCCGACGGCGCAAGAACTCTAATTTGCGGGTCGAAGACTGCGGAGCCTGCGAGGATACGAGCGGGCCTCCGCTGGCGGAGGCTGCGGCCCGCGCGACGCAATGCGTCGCTGTCTATAAAACGGTCACGGCGCAGAAACTTTGCAAAGTACGATAACGGTCTATCGCGCTAATAAAAAAGCGGAAAAATTAAGTATCTTTGTAGGGTGGAAAATCCGCTCGTCAACGACATCAAGTATGTGCCCGGTGTGGGCGAAATGCGGGCCCGTGCTTTGGAGCACGAGCTGGGTATTCGCACGCTCGGCGATTTGTTGCAGCACTATCCGTTCCGCTACATCGACCGCACGCGCATCTACCGCATCGCCGACATCACCGACGCTGCCGGACTGGCCTATGTGCAGTTCCGCGCCCGCGTGACGGGAGTATCCTATGCCGGCGAAGGACGCCGGCGGCGTTTCTATGCTTATGCGCAGGACGATACGGGGCAGGCCGAACTGGTCTGGTTTCAGGGCATCAAGTGGATCGAGAAGAAAATCGAAGTCGGCCGCGAATACCTCTTTTTCGGGCGGCCGTCGTTCTACCGCAACACGCTGCAACTGGCCCACCCCGAATTGGAAACCATCGAGCAGGCCCTGACGCGCAAAGCCGAAAGCGGCATGCAGGGCATCTACCCCTCGACCGAAAAGTTGAGCAGCCTGCTCGGCACCAAAGGGATGTACCAAATCGTCTGCAACGCATGGCGCATCGTCGCCGGACGCATTCCCGACCCGCTGCCCGATGCGATGCGGGCGCAATACGGGTTGATTTCGCTGCGCGATGCTTACTACAACATCCACTTCCCGCAGTCGGCCGAAGGGCTGCGGCAGGCACAATACCGGTTGAAATTCGACGAACTGCTGGGCGTGCAGCTCAACATCCAGCAGCACCGCACCGAACGGCTCTCGAAGAACAACGGATTCTTGTTCAATACGGTCGGAAATGCTTTTACCGCTTTCTATGAGACGCGCCTCCCGTTCGAGCTGACGGGGGCGCAGAAACGGGTGCTGCACGAAATCCGGCGCGACACCGTGTCGGGATTCCAGATGAACCGCCTGTTGCAGGGCGACGTCGGAAGCGGCAAGACGATGGTCGCGCTGATGTCGATGCTGCTGGCCGTCGACAACGGCTATCAGGCCTGCATGATGGCGCCGACCGAGATTTTGGCGCGTCAGCACTACGCCACGTTCCGCAAGCTGCTCGACGGCACGGGCGTCACGGTCGAAATCCTGACGGGCGCGACCAAAACGGCCGAACGCCGCAAAATTTTGGAAAACATCGCCGCCGGCACGACCCAGCTGCTCATCGGCACCCATGCCCTCATCGAAGACCGCGTGCAGTTCGCCAACCTCGGGTTCGTGGTCATCGACGAACAGCACCGTTTCGGGGTCGAGCAGCGGGCCCGTCTGTGGACCAAAAACGCCCAGCCGCCCCACATCTTGGTGATGACCGCGACGCCGATTCCGCGCACGCTGGCCATGACGCTTTACGGCGATTTGGACGTCTCGGTCATCGACGAACTGCCGCCCGGACGCCGCCCTATCCGCACGGTGCGTTACACCGATGCGGCACGGCTGCGGTTGTTCGGTTTTCTGCGGCAGGAAATCAAAAAGGGGCGGCAGGTCTACATCGTCTACCCGCTCATCAAGGAGTCCGAAGCGATGGACTACAAAGACCTGACCGACGGCTACGAAGCCATTTCGCGCGACTTCCCGCTGCCCGAATACGTCACGGCCATTTGTCACGGCAAGATGAAACCGGCCGACAAGGAGGAGTCGATGCGGCAGTTCAAATCGGGCGAGGCACAGATTTTGGTCGCTACATCGGTCATCGAGGTGGGGGTCGACGTGCCCAACGCGACGGTCATGGTCATCGAATCGGCCGAACGGTTCGGGTTGTCGCAGTTGCACCAGTTGCGCGGGCGCGTGGGGCGCGGCGGCGAGCAGTCGTACTGCATCCTGATGTCGGGCGAGAAGCTCTCGCGCGAGGCGCGGGCGCGGCTCGACGCCATGTGCGAGACGAACGACGGCTTCCGGCTGGCGGAGCTCGACCTGAAACTGCGCGGCGCGGGCGACATCAACGGCACGCTGCAAAGCGGCACGGGATTCGACCTGAAAATCGCCAATCCGACGCTCGACGCACAGATTCTGACCGTCACGCGCGAAGCGGCCGCGGCCGTGTTGGCGGCCGACCGGACGCTCGCCCGTCCCGAACATCGCGGGTTGGACGAGCTGCGCCGCCGGTATGCGGGCGAAAAATCGGTCGATTTTTCGCGAATTTCCTAAAACGCGACGAAAGTCGTTCGGCTCGGAAAACCCACCCGCGTCCTCTCCGAAACAGAAACAATAAAATAGGCTATCATACGTTAACCATGAACAACTCAACCGATTTCTGCATGCGACGGATTTTTTTAGCGATTGCCTTTTGCTGCGCGGCGGGGCTGCTCGCCGCACGGGCCCAGCTCTACCACCCGGGCGAGCGGCTCGAATATCGCGTGAGCTACAAAGCCAAGATGTTTCCGAACACGGAGGTCGGTTCGGTCGAGGTCGTGACCGAAGAAGCAACGGTCGACGGCCGGAAATTTTATAAAGTGGTGGGCACGGGCCGCACGCTGCCCACGTACCGCTGGTTCTACAACATGCTCGACACCTACACCGTGCACATCGACCCCGAACGGCTGCGGCCCGTGACGTTCGAGTGCGACCTGCACGAGAGCGACTACACGTTCCAGAGCCACTACACCTACGACTGGGATTCGATGCGGGTCGACACCCGCTGGCACAGCCGCCAGCGGCCCGAACAGACCAAACGCATGGAGCTGACGCCCGAAAGCATGGATGCCATTTCGCTCTTTTTCACGCTGCGGACGGCGCGAGCCGAAGATTTCAAGACGGGCCAACCGGCCCAGCTGCAAATGGTGCTGCAAGACACCATCCGGCGCATCCACTACCGCTACTTGGGCACCGAGACGAAGAAAATTCGCAACGTGGGCCGTTTCCGCGCGTTGCGTTTCGAGTGCGAACTGGGGTCGACCGAGCAGTTTTCGTTCACCGACGGCACGATTTTCACCATTTGGATTTCGGACGACGACAACAAAATCCCGCTCTACATCGAGTCGCCCGTGCGCGTGGGCAGCGTCCAAGCCTACATTTCGGGCTACAAGGGGCTGAAATATCCGCTGACCAGCAAAATTCATTGATTTATTAGCGCTACGGGCGGGCTCGGGCGTCGCATAGTTTCTGCGACGGCGCAGTTTCATTTTCTCCTATCGTACCTTTTGATGCCAAAAGGTACCGAAAACCATCCGCACGGCGAAAATTGCGGGAGTTCGCGGTATCGGTCGCTGAACGAACACGAAAGACTGCGCTTTTCGCACGTTCGTTCCGGGCGCTCCCGACCCCTCTCCTCTGCTTCCGCAATTTTCACAGTGCGGAAGCTATGGTGCGGCTCTCCGAGCCGCCGATAATTTTGAATTATGAATTTTGAATTAAAATTAATTCGTTACCTTTGTACGGTTGTCTATTAAACACTCAACGATTATGGAAGAAAATTACAACGATTCGGATAATTTCTACGAGGACGACGATTACGGCCGTCAGCCCGACGCGTCCGACAAGGCCATGCGCGGTTATCGCATCGTCATCGTCATTCTGTCGGTGATTCTCGTCGCGCTGTCCGCCCTCTACTACGGCATGCACCGCCAACAGATGAACGACTACGAGCTGTTGCAGGCCGACCGCGATTCGATTCAGAACGACCTCGGCCGTCTGATGGTCGATTTCGACAACCTGCAAATCACCAACGACACCCTGTCGACCAGCCTCAACACCGAACGCAACCGCGCCGACTCGCTCATGGCACGCTTGAAGAAAGAGCGTTCGTTGAGTCTGGCCAAAATCAAACAATACGAGAAAGAGGTCGGCACGCTGCGCACGCTGATGAAGGGGTACATCCGCCAAATCGACTCGCTCAACACGCTCAACAAACGGCTTATCGACGAAAACGTCTCCTACCGCAAAGAGATTTCGTCGGCCAACCTGCGGGCGGACATCGCCGAAGAACGCGCCGCCGAGCTGACCAACAAAGTGCAGGTGGGTTCGATTATCAAGGCCCGCGACATCCGGTTGTCCGCGCTCAACTCGCGCAGCAAACCCGTTTCGCGCGTCCGCAACGCCGCGCGTCTGCTGGTGGAATTCGTCTTGTCGGCGAACGATTTGGCCGAACCCGGCAACCGTGCGATTTACGTCCGCATCACCTCGCCCGACGGCTATGTGCTGACGACCGAAGCGATGCCCACGTTCGATTTCGAGGGCGAACAGCTGAGCTACTCGGCCATGCGCGAAGTGGACTACCAGAATCAGGATTTGCCCGTCGGCATCTACTACAATTCGTCGGGATTCGCCGCCGGTGTGTACCGCGTAGACCTCTATTGCGACGGCCGCTACATCGGACAAGCGCAAATCACGATGAAATAGCCGCCCCGTTAAGAACGGGGTTTTAAGCGCGAAGGAAGGTTGTGGGGTATCGGAAGGTTCCTGCGCCGTCACCGCTTTAAGAAAACGATTTTATTAGCACAGCGGACGGTCATTGGGTTTTCGACCGTCCGTTGCGCTATCACCGAATAACAGCGACGCTTTGCGTCGCGCGGGCCATAGCCTGTGGCCCTCAAAGAGAGTCACGGCGCAGTAACCGTCCGAAACCGAGTAACGGTCTATCGCGCTAATAAAAATGATAAACACAGTCGTAATTATCGGCAGCGGCAATTTGGCCGAAGCGTTGGCGTGTGCCGTCGCACGGAGCGACGCAGAGCTGGTGCAGGTATTCGCCCGCAACCGGCGTCGCGGCCCCGAAACAGCCCGGCTGGCGGGAACATCGTGGACCGACGACCCGCAACGTCTCGCCGTCGCCGACCTCTATTTGATTGCCGTCAGCGACCGTGCAGTGGCCGAAGTCGCTGCTTCGCTGCCGATTCCCGAAACGGCCTTCGTGGCCCATACGGCCGGAAGCGTTCCGATAGATGCGATTCCGGCCCGTTTCGCACGACGGGCGGTCTTCTACCCGCTACAAACGTTCACGGCAGGCCGGCAGGTCGATTTTTCGGCAATACCGGTATTTCTCGAAACCTCGACGCCCGAACTGCGCGCCGAACTCGAAACGTTCGCCCGCCGACTGACCCGCACGGTGCATTATGCCGATTCGGCACAACGGGCCTACATCCATTTAGCGGGGGTATTCGCCTGTAATTTTCCAAATGGGCTGTACGCAATAGCGGCGCAAATTTTAAGCCGTGCAGGACTTCCCTACCCCTTAATAAAGCCGCTCATCGCCGAAACGGCCGCCAAAGCGTGCGACGCCGCGACGCCCGCCGATGTGCAGACCGGCCCCGCCGTGCGCAACGACCTTGCAACGCAGGCCCGTCACCGCGCGCTGCTGGCCGACGACCCCGAACTATGCCAGCTCTACGAAACTATCAGCCGACAGATATGGAAAACTTCAAAGAACAAATAGCCCGCGTCGAGGCGTTCGTATTCGACGTCGACGGCGTGATGACCGACGGCGGCATCATTCCGACAGCCGACGGCGATTTCATCCGCCGCTACAACGCCAAAGACGGTTATGCGGTGGCCTACGCCGTGAAAATGGGGTATAAGGTGTGCATCATTTCGGGCGGACACGGCCGGTTGCTCGAACGCCGCCTGCAAATGTTGGGCATCCATCGCTACTACATCGACTGCATGGACAAAATCACCACCCTGCGCAGTTATCTGGCGGAGGAGGGCCTCAACCCGCAAAACGTCATCTACATGGGCGACGACATCCCCGATTTGGATTGCTTGCGCGAAGTCGGGATTCCGGTTTGCCCCGCCGACGCGGCGGCCGAAGTGCTCGAAATCGCGCGTTACGTCTCGGAGTTCAACGGCGGTGCCGGTGCCGTGCGCGACATCATCGAACAGGTTTTGCGCGCACGCGGCGACTGGGCCCGCGACACGATGGGCCCGCTTTAAGCAACGCCGCTTTAAGAAAGCGGATTTAAGCGCAACGTACGGTCGTCGTGCTTTGCAAGGCTCCTGCGCCGTCGCGGTTTCTTTTTTTCAATCGTACCTTTTGATGTCAAAAGGTACCCAAAACCATCCGCACGGCGAAAATTGCGGGAGTTCGAGGTATCG
>CAMWYI010000061.1 GCA_947178455.1 uncultured Alistipes sp.
GTATTTCGGCTTCGACTTTTTCGCAGCCCGTCAGGTAGTTCAGGCCGCTTTGGAACAGAATCCGGCAGGCATCGTGTATTTCGCGGATGCGCTCCGGCGTGAATCCGCGACGCGATAGCCCGATTTTGTTGATACCGGCGAAGCGCACCGTGTCGTTGCGCACGATGACATACGGCGGCAAATCCTGTCCCAGCAGCGTTCCGCCCTGCATCATCGAGTGGGCGCCGATGCGCGTCCATTGGTGAATGGCGCAGTGGCCTCCGATGACGGCCCAGTCCTCTACATGCACCTCGCCCGCCAGCGATACGCGGTTGGCTATCACGCAGTGGCTGCCGACTACGCAGTCGTGGCCCACATGCACATAGGCCATCAGCAGGTTGTGGTCGCCGATGACCGTTTTTTCTTTTGAAGCCGTGCCGCGACTGATCGTGACGTATTCGCGGATGTCGTTGTAGTCGCCGATTTCGGCCGTCGTCTTTTCGCCTGCGAATTTCAGGTCTTGGGGCAGACAGGCGACCGATGCCGCCGTGTGGATTTTGCACCCTTTGCCGATGCGGGCACCGTCGTGGATGACCGCACCCGGACCGATCCAGCAGTCGTCGCCGATAACCACGTCGCCTGCGATGTAGGCGAACGGTTCGACCGTCACTCCCTTGCCCAGTTTGGCGTCGGGATGGATGTATGCCAACGGGCTTATCATTGCTCGTGCGATTTATTCTTGACGATTTGGGCCATCAGTTCGGCTTCGCAGGCGAGGGTTTCGCCGACGAATGTTTTGGCCTCGACATGGGCCACGCCGCGACGGATAGGTTCCAGCAGATGAATCTCGAATTGCAACGTATCGCCCGGCACGACCTTGCGTTTGAACTTCACGTTGTCGATTTTCATGAAGTAGGTCGAGTAGTTTTCGGGGTCGGGTACGGTGTTCAGCACCATGATGCCGCTGCACTGGGCCATCGCTTCGACGATGAGCACGCCCGGCATGACCGGTTCTTCGGGGAAGTGGCCCACGAAGAAAGGTTCGTTCATCGTCACGTTCTTGATACCGGCCACCGACGTCGCGTCGCAGTGGAAAATGCGGTCTACCAGCAGGAACGGCGGACGGTGCGGCAGCATCTTCCGTATGGCGTTGATGTCATAGAGCGCCGGTTTGCGGCAGTCGTATTGGTAGCGGGGTTTTTCGCCGCCCTTGCGGATAGTCTGTTTCAGCTGTTTCATGAACTCCGTGTTGGCGAAGTGGCCCGGACGGGTCGCCCACACACGGCCTTTGATGCGCACGCCCAGCAGCGCGAAGTCGCCCAGCAGGTCGAGCAGCTTGTGTCGTGCCAGCTCGTTGTTGCAGCGCAGTTCCAGATTGTTCAGATACCCCGATTTGATTTCGATGTCGGGTTTGTTGAACAGCTTTTTCAGATGCGCCATTTGCTCTTCGGGCACGGGATTTTCCACCACCACGATAGCGTTGTCCAAGTCGCCGCCTTTGATGAGGTTCATCTTCATGAGCGGTTCCAGCTCGTGCAGGAAGACGAACGTACGGCATGGCGCGATTTTCGCGGCATAGTCGTCGTCGGGCGAGAGCGTGGCATACTGGTTGCCGATGACTTTCGAGTTGTAATCCACGTGCACCGACACCGAGAACTCGTCGTCGGGGTAGAGGATGACGGCCACGCCCTTTTCGGGAATGGTGTAGACCTGTTTTTCGGTCACGTGATAGTATTTGCGTTCGGCGGCCTGTTCGACCGTGCCCGTCGCGGTGATCGCTGCGGCATATTCGCGGGCCGAACCGTCCAAAATGGGCGTTTCGGGTGCGTCGATGTCGATAACGGCATTGTCGACGCCCAGCGTCCAGAGTGCCGAGATGATGTGCTCGACGGTCGATACGCGGTTGCCTCCCGCTTCGAGGGTCGTGCCGCGCGAGGTGTCGACCACATAGTCGCACAGCGCGGGGATGACCGGCTGGCCTTCGAGGTCGATGCGGCGGAAGACGATGCCCGTATCGGGGTCGGCGGGCCGCACGGTCATATGGACGCTGGCCCCCGTGTGCAATCCTTTGCCGGAAAATTCGATGGGCGCGTTGAGCGTCTGTTGGTTGGTTGTAGCCATAGTATGGATGCTGTTGTTTTCTGTAATTTTTCCGTTGCATCCGCTCCGTGACGGGCGGGACAGCCGGATTTTATTTTCGCAAAGATAGCAAAAATCGCCAAAAAAAACTATTTTTGCTGAAATTTACAACCGAACATGACTGAAAACCTGCCGGATCGAACACCGAGACCGCCGCGCCGTGCGCGGTTGCAGTTGCCGTTCGACGGACGCAAAGCCGATGCCGGAACGTGGACTTACGACCACCGCATCGGGTTGTGTGCGACGGTCATCGCCTACTTGGTGTTGATGATCGTTTTCGTGTCGTCGCGCATCGTCGTCGGACGCAAACCGGCCGAGCAGGGCATGTTCATCGACTTGCAGACGTTGGCCGAGCTCGAACGCGAGCGCGACCGGTTGCAGCAGGAGTTGCTCGACCGGCAGGCGGAGCAGGTCGACTGGGGGAGCGTCCGCAATCTGGTCTCCAACGAAAATTCGTTGAACGAGCATTTGCAGGACGATCGCGGCACCGATGCCGCCGAGCTCAACGATGCGGCGGCCGACGCGCAGGAGCGCATGCGGGCCAACCGCGAGGCCTACGAACAGGGCCTCGCCGAGGAACAGGCCATCCGCGACCGCAAGGGCACGTCCGACGGCGAGGAACATCGCGACGCGAAGGTGAAGGGCACCGTGACGGTCTCGTTTTCGTTCGTCGACCCCGTGCGGACGGGGCGTCATATCGAGATTCCCGCCTACCTGTGCGAGGGCGGCGGCGAGGTGGTCGTCGCGGCGGCTATCGACCGCAGCGGCAAGGTGATTTCGGCCCATGTGAAATCCGGCGGCGACGCCTGCATGCGCGACGCGGCTTTGCGGTCGGCGCGTGTCTCGACATTTAACATCGACGAAACCGCACCGGCCAAACAGACCGGCACGATTACCTATATTTTTATACCGCAATGATGCGCCTGCGGGTGCGATTGTTGCTCAAAGAAGCGATTAAGTATGGAACTCAGTATCAGCAGCGAAAATTTCGTGCTCGTAGGAGCGTTGTTGCTCTTCGTGGCCGTCGTGGCCGGTAAGGTGGCCTATCGGTTCGGGGCTCCTGCCTTGTTGCTCTTTTTGGGCGTCGGCATGTTGTTCGGGTGGGAACTCATCTCCTACCGGTCGATGGACATGACGCAGTTCATCGGCATGATTGCCTTGTGTATCATCCTCTTTACGGGCGGTATGGACACCAAATTCTTCGAAATCAAGCCTGTCCTCGCCCCCGGTATCGTGTTGGCCACCGTCGGGGTGTTGTTCACGGCACTTATCATGGCTCTGTTCGTGTGGCTCATTGCGCCGTCGGTGGGCATCGAAATGCCTTTCGTGCTGGCACTGTTACTGGCTGCCACGATGTCTTCGACCGACTCGGCGTCGGTCTTCTCCATTCTCCGAAGTAAAAAACAGGGCCTGCACCAGCATCTGCGGCCGTTGTTGGAGTTGGAGAGCGGTTCCAACGACCCGATGGCTTACATGCTCACCGTGTTGTTGATCGGGGTCGTGTCGCAGGGCAGCGGCACGGGCGGTTGGGGATTCAGCGTCCTGATGTTCGTCGTCCAGATGGTCGTCGGCGCCGTGTCGGGTTACCTCATCGGACGGTTGGCCGTGCTGACGATTAACCGCATCAATGTCGATAACAAGTCGTTGTATTCGGTGCTGTTGCTGGCGTTCATCTTCTTCTCGTTCGCCTTTACCGACCTCATGCACGGCAACGGTTATTTGGCCGTTTACATTTCGGGACTGGTCGTCGGTAACCACAAATTGACGCGCAAACGTGCCCTGACTGTCTTTTTCGACGGTTTCACGTGGCTGATGCAAATCATCATGTTCCTCACGTTGGGACTTTTCGTCAATACCGAAGAGCTCTTCGCGCCCGAAACCTTGATTCTCGGCCTCGCCGTCGGTGGATTCATGATTCTTTTCGCCCGTCCCGTTTCGGTGTTCGCGTGCCTGCTGCCTTTCCGACGCTTCTCGGCCAAAGCGCGGCTCTATGTTTCGTGGGTCGGCTTGCGCGGTGCCGTGCCGATTCTGTTCGCTATCTATCCGATGATTGCGGGGGTCGAGTACGCCGACCTGCTCTTCAACGTCGTCTTCATTTCGACCATCATTTCGCTCGCTGTGCAGGGTACGACGGTCAGCAGCATGGCCAATTTCTTGGGATTGGCGTGCGTGCACCGCGAGGCTTCGTTCGACGTCAACCTTTCCGACGACGTGAAATCGGCCCTTATCGAAATCGAGGTCAACGATACGATTCTGCAACACAGCAACACGTTGCAGGGCCTTTCGCTACCCGAAAATACGCTGGTGATGATGATTTTCCGCAGCGGGGACTATTTCGTGCCGAAAGGCAAGACCGAGCTGCAGTTGGGCGACAAGCTGCTGCTCATCTCCGACCGCAGCGAGGAACTCGCCCTCTCGTTCCGTGACTTGGGCATCGACGACGCGATGTCGTTGTAGCCCCGTTCTCGGGAAAAATTCCGCCTTTTTGCAAATCGGGCATACGAATAAATTGCCCGTTCGTGATGAAAATCCGCCTGTTCGTTGAATTTATTTTCATTCTTCGGATATTGGGCGTACTTTTGCGGTACTTGTGATAGAATGAGTTACCGATCAGTCATGAATTTTTTGCATCGCTTGTTCACTTGCGCCGCTCTGTGCGGTTCGGTCGCTTGCAGTGAGAACGGCCTCGACTTCGAGTCCGCCGCTCCCGAGCAGCAGCTCCGCACGGTGGTGATCGGGTGTGCCGGCATCGACATAACGACCCGTACCGAAATCGACGACCGCTTGGGCGTGCGTTGGGTTTCGGGCGACAGCATCCGCCTTTGGGCCCGCGAATCCGGCGCCGGTGCGCCGTTCGCTTTGGAAAACATCCCGTTCGTCTTCGATTATTATTCGCCTCAGTTCAAACAGGCCGCTTTCACGGGACACAGGGTCGATATGTCCGGCTTCGATTCCGGCCGCCGGTACGATTATTTCGCCGTTTCGCCTACGCCCGTGTCCGTCGTGGGTACATCGGCTACTTTCGATATTCCCGCCGTGCAGTCGGGCGAGTTCAACAGCGGTTGCGACATCATGACCGCACAGCTGACCGACGCAGCGGCATTGGAGGAGGGCGACACCAACTGGTCGATTCGCCTGCCGTTCAAGCACCACGTGCACGTGCTCAAAATCACGATTCCGAGCAACCGGTTGGAATCGCCCAAGTTCCCCAAACAGGAGGAGCCTATCCGCTCCATCGAGCTTACATTCCCCGACCTCGTTACCGGTCGGTTGACGGTCGATGCCACCGGCGCGACCGAGCCCGTGTTTACTCCGGTCGAGGGGGGCAACGTGCTGACCTTGCGCTTCGACCAGCCCAAACGGGCGGGCGACGTCGTGTATGCGTTCATCGCACGGCAGGAGCCTTTGTCGGGCGACGGAAAGGTCATCATCAAGGCGACCGGTGCTTCGGGCGGCGACAAACCGTGCGTTTCGGTCGACCGGACGTTCACCAAGACCCGCGAATTTACGCGCGGAGCCGTTACGACGCTCAATTACAACATTCCCGAACGGTACCGGTGTACCAAAATCCTCTTCTCGTTGGCCGAAAAGGCGGGCGGCGAGGCTCCCGACCGTGCGATTACGAATGCCAACGGATACGGTTGGGGTACGTTGGGCGAGCCGATTGAATCGTTCCGCATCGTCGACAAAGCGACTGGCGAGGAGTTGTCCGAATCGGCGTTCGTCTGCGACCACGTTGCGAACCGATACGAAATCACCTGCGTGGACGAGGGTGCCCACACGGCGTTCATCCAGCGGTATGCCGGCAGAGAGTGCATCGCCAAACTGACTTCGGCCAGCGCCGAGGTCGAATACCCGTTCACTCTGCCCGCGCTCGAAGCGGAGGTCGAAAATATGATTCCTGCACTCGAAGTGCCCTATCTGTTCGAGGAGGATTTCAGCGGGTTGAGCGGAAATTTCGAGGTGGAAACGTCCAACAAAAATCTCGATGACCTCGGACTTGCGGGGTGGAATGCCGAATCTCGGAGCAAGGGATATAGCGGCGTTTGTGTGAGCCTGCGCTCCTATTCCCATATCGGTGGTCCCTATCAGTCCCGTATAAACGGTTGCCCGTTGAGTGCCGTCAAGCAAGGGTGTACGGTGACGATAAATCTGGAATTTTATGCGGATTGGAAGCAAAATTCCGCTAAAACGATGTCTCTGAAAGCGGGACGCACATCCGGAACCGGACTCGGAACGGCGATAGAATGCGTAGAGGGAGCCATCCCGATGGAAAATAATCCCAGTGCGTCGTCGACTTATATTCCTACATTGCGTCGAGTCACGGTTGCGGATTACACGTGCGACCAACGCATCGCGTGGGAAACGGATGCCTCGAACAACGGCATGTTCAAATACGAAGATTTGTTTATCGACAACATCCGAATGTCGATTGCCCATTGATTGAATACACGACGATGAATTGCATGTTTCTAAAATATAGCTTGTTGCTTGCGGCTGCGGTCGTATGGAGTGCCGGTTGCTCGGACGACGACGGCTTCGACAGCACTGCGCGCTGTCGCGGACGGCTCGATATCGGTGGGGCGGCTTCCGCTTCGGTCGTCACGCGTGCGGAAACGAACCTTGCCGATGTGTGTCGCGGCCTGAAACTTCCTGCAAAAGAGGAACTTCGCCTGACGCTTACCGGCGCTGACATCGCCGAACTCGAATCCGGCGAAACGGGCCCCGTCGAGGTGGGACGCTTCGACTATGCGCAGCAGTGGGATAATCTGACCCGCTATGGCGAGGAGATGCCCGACCTTTTCCCGGGCACTTATACTGCCGTGCTCGAATACGGCGACCCTGCGGCCATTGGCCCCGACGCTCCCTACTATCTGGGCGAAAACACGGCAGTTGTCAAAATCGGCAAGAAAACCGCTTGCTCGGTTCGGGTCGGCATCCGCAATTCGGTCGTGCGCGTCGAGGCGACCGACCAATTCAAAAACTATTTCTACGAGCCGGATTTCACCTTGTGGGTCGGCGAGGGCGAGGATAAGCAAGAAGCCGGAAAATTCACCTTGACCGACGCCGACCGGCCGATTTTCGTGCCTGCGGGTTCGACGGTTTCCGTCACGGGTTCGGTGCGCCGTCCTTCGCAGACTTCGGACGGGGCGGGCGAAGAGCTCCTCATCGAGGTTCCGGCCCGCACGACGGTGGCCGGTACGCTCCACACGTTCCGGTTCACGGCCCAAGCAGGCGGTGCCGGATTGGAGGTCGTGTTCATGGAGCCCGAAGCGGGCGGCTCGGACGACGTGGAGCTGAACGACGATGCGGTGTCGGACAAAACCGCCGATGAATCCGCCGAATGATGTTAGAATAATGAAAATGAATCGCGATATGAAAAAATTGTGCGTTCGATTCGGAGCCTTGCTGACGTTCGCGTTCGCGGCCGTCGGCTGTGTGAACGAAGACCCGGGTTATATCGAGCCGGTGCGTCCCGAAACGACCGATACGGGTTTTCTGACTTTGTCCGACGTGCACGTGGTGCCCGATTACGGAACCGATCAGAATACCGAAGAATCGCCTGTCGAGACGATAGCTTCGCGTGCCGATGCGTCGAATCCGACAGGCGTCACACGCGGTATGGAAGTCTCCTTGCTGGACGATTATCGGGTTGTCATTCAGGGTCGTAAAAGCGCGAAGCCGGTATTCAAAGGGACTTACGGCGAGTTGAAAACCGCGATGGGCGACACGGGACTGAAAGTTCCGGTGGATACCTATACCATTACGGCGACCTCGAACGCATCCGAGAACGGTCTGCCCGACGACGTGCAGGCCGAGCCCTCTTACGGGGGTGAAAAAGCGGGCGTTTCGGTCGGCAAGGAGGAAACGGCTTCGGCCGGTACGATTGTCTGCAAGTTGCAGAATATCAAAATCACGTTGAGCGTCGCGGCCGACTTGTACGAACGGCTGGATGTGCTCGAATCGGGCGAAAAAATCGAGGCGTCGATTTACTACGGTGAGAACAAGGAGACCGCAACGGTGCGGTGGGACGTTCCGGCCGGTTGGGACTGGACGCTGCCCGACCCCGCGCCGGTTTATTTCCCGGCTTTGAACACGGCCGGATACAACAAGTTGCATATCAGTTTTTATGCCCAGTTGAACGGGTCGCCGATTCCGATGGACAAGGATATTACGGATATTCTGAAAGGGCAGTGGCGCCGGATTCACGTGGTGCAGACCTACGACACGGACGGCAATCTGACGTTCGACGCGGTGGTCAATTCGTTCGTGCAGGACGAAACCATTACGATCGGCGACGGCGGCGTGGCTGAAATCTCGTGGTACGAGCTTCCTTATGAAGATCCTTTGACCGCCGGACCGTCGATTCGGTGGGCCGACGGCAGCGACCTGCCCGAATCCATCGTGCTCGGTGGCGGGACGTTGCAGAACGTCGTGCTTCGCGCACCGAACGGCATCGAAAAAGTGGCGTTGGAATACCGCACGACCAATCCCGATATGGAGGGTTATGGCGGTCTGTTGAACACCGATGACCTGTGTACGAGCCACGGCAATCCGACGTTGGGGCATTGGGGCATTCCTTACGGGTCGGATTTGGCCGGTCGGCAGCAAGCCGAGTTCGATTTGCATAGACTGGCGGAAACAATCGGCTCTTTCGACGGCGAATATACGTTTATGTTCACCGTGACCGACCGCAAGGGACTTTCGTGCAAGCAGACGCTTCGGTTCATCGTCGGCAATGCCGGTCCGACCGTTAAAGGGGTGGGATTCGACATCGACACCGTGCTGGAAGTCTCGCCGGAGGACGGCACGGTCGAGGTGGAAATCGACGGCAAGATGCAGAAGGCGAACGAGGTGAATGTCAAGGTACATTCGGATGCGGGCATCGACTCGCTCTGGGTGGCCATTATCTCGGAACAGCTGACTCCGATGTTGGGCGATGTCGGCATTCCCGAATCATTCAACCTCTGTACGTTGGACGAGGATATGGCGAAACTGATGACTGAATTCGGCTTCCCGTGCAACGAGCAGGTGATAGGAATGAAAGATCTCGATTTTCGGATTTCCGGGATGCTGATGGACCTTTTGAAAGAGTTTGGCGGCGACCACCGCTTCGAGTTGCGGGTGGCCGATGCGAACGGTGAAACCACCAAAGCCATTCTCCTGCACGTAGATAAATAGTCATGAAAAAACAGTTGCTATATATTGTGGCGGGATGCTTCGCTCTCCTGCCGGTCGCTTGCGACAAGGCGGATGACGATGCCGTGCGTTACGGCTTTGGCGAGGGCGGCATCGTCATGACGGTGGCTCCCGAGACACGTGCTATCGACGCTGCCGATTTGACGCTGGCGAAGTGTACGGTCAGCATCTACCAGCGGCAGAGCGCGACTTCCGACGAATCGGAGACGTTGATTCGCCAATACAAAGCGGGCCAGTGCCCCGCAACCGTCAAACTTTTGGCAGGCGATTACTCCGTGTCGGTAGCGTGGGGCGAACAGCCTGTCGACGCAGCGCTCGATAAGTGCTTTTACACGGGTCGTGCGGATTTCACCGTCACGGCAGGCTCTACGCAGTCGGTCGTTGTGGTTTGCAAACCGCAGTGCGCTGTCGTGGCCGTCGGCTTCGATGAAAGCATCGCCCAAAAAGAGCTTTCCGACATCCGCGTGGAGGTCGCATTTCCTACGTCCGCTGCTGCCGATAAATCATTGCTCTTCACGACTCTCAATTATACAAATCTTACGCGGCCGACGAATAGC
>CAMWYI010000062.1 GCA_947178455.1 uncultured Alistipes sp.
GCACATGCACTTGTCCGACATCGCGGCCGAAATCGAACGTTTCGAGTTGAACGGGCCGGTCATCGAGACGGACATTCGGGCATTCGCAGGTCGGGAGCGCAGCGGCTTTGTGTTGAAGCGGCTTTCTGGCTTGTTCCGGTTGGACAACGGTTTGCTCGATTTCACCGATGCCAAATTGGAGACGGACGAATCCCGTATCGCATTGCCTCGTATTTCGTTGCGGGGCGATTCTTGGGTCGATTTCAAGGATTTCGTCCATCGGGTGCAAATCGAGGGCACGTTGCGGCATTCGGTGGTCGCGACGGACGATGTGGCCTATTTTTCGCCCGGATTGTACGGCAAATCCTTGACGTTGAAGGACGTCGATTTGGATTTTTCCGGTACGGTCGCCGACTTCGATGCCGAAATTCGCAGCTTGCGCATGGGGCAGCGCACTTACCTCGCGGCCGATGTCTCGGCGCAGGGATTGCCCGACTTCAAGCAGACGCATTTCGATGCGCACGTCTCGCGGTTGAGTACCGTTTCCGCCGATGTGCAGGAGTTGGTCGGAGCGTTCGCGCGCAACCCTTTGTCGCCCAAACTCATCGAGTTGCTCCACAACGCGGGCACCATGAATTTGGTTGCGCGTTTCAAGGGTACGCCCTCGCTCTTTCGGACGAATGTCGGGGCCGCGACGGATGTCGGCGGCATGAATTTGGGCCTCGCCCTCCAACCGCTCGAACGGGGGCGGCGCAGTATCGACGGAAACGTCGCCACCCGCAACCTGCGTTTGGGCCAGTTGCTCGGCCGGCCGGATTTGTTCGGTGAGGCGTCGCTTGCGGCCCGTATCGACGGCGTGCTCGGACGCGGATACGCCGATGCGCAGGTCGACGGCGAGGTCATGCGACTGAATTTCAGAGACTATACATACGATACGCTGCGGCTCGACGGCCGTCTGTACAACAAGCAGTTCGACGGCCGAATCACGGCCCGCGACCCCAACCTCGACTTCGATTTCGCCGGATTGGTCGATTTCAACGACGCCATTCCCCGTTATGACTTCTCGCTGGCGTTGCATCGGGCCGATTTGGCGCAATTGCACGTCAATCCCCGCGATTCGGTTTCGCAGCTTTCGGCCCGCATGGTGGCGCGTGCGAGCGGACGTTCTCTGGACGACCTGAACGGAAACGTGTGGGTGACCGACGGCGTGTATCGCTACAACGACCGAACCCTGAAAGTCGATACGGTGTTGCTGCGGGGCAAAAATTCGGCGAACAGTAAGTATGTCGAGATGCGTTCCGATTTCGCCGACGTGACCTTCCGCAGCCGTACCAGTTACCGCGAGGTTTTCGCCTATCTGCGACGGAGTGCGGAGAAATACCTGCCGCAGTTGAACCGAAATACGGATGCCCGCGCGACGGTGGCGTCGGAGCGGCCCGCTGCGGACAACTATTCGCAGTTGAAAGTGGACATCCGCGATTTCAACCCCGTAGCCGATGCCGTCGCGCCCGGATTGCAGATTGCCGAGGGGTCGTCGCTCAATCTGACCTTCAACCCGTCGAACGACCGGTTGAGCCTGCGGGCCGTGTCGGACTATATCGAGCGGCGCGATTTGTTGGCTATCCGCCTGAATCTCAACGCACGCAATACCAACGATTCACTGGTCGTAAGCGCCGATGCCGAGAATTTCTATGCGGCGGGGCTTCACTTGCCCGGGCTGCATGTTTCGGGCGGGGCGAAGGACGGTCGGGTCGAACTTTCGACCGGTTTCGCTGATACGATTCGCCGTTTTTCGGGTTTGTTCGGGGTGCGTGCAGAGGTTTCCGACCCGCCTGCGAGTCCCAACGGACAGGTGCTCGACGTGCGGATTTTGCCGTCGCGCATCGTGCGCGGCGACGTTACGTGGCGGATTTTGGCGCGCGGCATTCGGGTCGATACGGCGCAGGTGGTCATCGACCGTTTCCGCGTCATGAGCAACGGGCAGGATTTGTTGCTCGACGGGGTGGCTTCGCGCAATCCGAACGATTCGCTGACCTTGCGGTTGTCCAATTTCGATTTGGCGCCTTTCTCGCAAATCGTCGACCGCATGGGCTACGGCATCGAGGGGCGGAGCAATGGCGAAGCGACCATGAAGGCTGTGCTCGGCGGCGGCGAAATTTCGGCCGACATTCGGTTGGACAGCCTTTCGGTGAACGGCATCATGGGGCCACCGTTGGAGCTCACTTCGCGTTGGGACTTGGCGCGCAATCGGGCCGGTCTTTTCGCTACGAATCGCATCACGCGCGATACGCTCGTGCGCGGATTCTACGCTCCGAACCGAGGCCGTTACTATGCCCACATGCAGGTGGACAGTCTGGATTTGGGGTTGCTCGAGCCGGTATTGGCGGGCACCGTGTCCGACGTGAAAGGAACGGCGGCGGTCGATGTGAAGTTGCTGGGCGAACGCCGGAGTGCCGAGCTGACCGGTTCGATTCGGGCCTCGCAGTTGCGTGCGACGGTCGATTTCACGCAGGTGACTTATACCATTCCCGAAGCGGAGCTTTCGGTGAACAACAACCGTTTCGCTTGCTCGAACGTGCCGTTTTTCGACCCCGAGCACAATCGCGGAACGCTCGACCTGACGTTGGATTTGCAGCATCTGTCCAATATCGCCTACGACGTGCGGGTGCGTCCCGATGCCATGCTGGTGCTCGATACCTCCGAGCAGGACAACGATACGTTCTACGGAAAGGTCTATGCGACGGGCAATGCCCGGATTTCGGGCGACAAGGGCAAAGTTGCGATGCGTATTACGGCCGCGACGGACGACCATTCGTCGTTCTTCCTGCCGATGTCGAGCAAGTCGAACATCTCCAATGCCGATTTCGTCGTCTTCGAGCGGCCGCAGTTGGAGGATACCACCGACCTGTTGGTGTTGAAACGGCAGCAGTTCGAGAAACGCCGCATGCGGCGGTCGGGTACGACCAATCAAATGGATATTTCGATGACGCTCGATGTGCGGCCCAACGTCGAACTGGAGCTTTCCGTGTCGGGCAACGTGATTCGGGCTCGCGGCACGGGGACGTTGAGCATGCAAATCAACCCGAAATCGAACGTTTTTGAGATGTACGGCGACTATACGATCGACGACGGAAGTTTCCATTTCTCGTTGCAGAACATTCTCAACCGCAAGTTCGACATCGAGCCCGGTTCGACCATTCAGTGGACGGGTTCGCCGCTCAACGCGCTGTTGGATATCGACGCGATTTACAAACTCAAAGCGTCGTTGCAGCCGTTGTTGGGCAGTCCGTCCGACCGGACGGCGGGCGACCGTTCGGTCAATGTGGAGTGCCTGATTCATCTGGACGACCGGTTGACCGACCCGACCGTGACGTTCGACGTGCGCGTTCCGGCGACCGACCCCGAGACGCAGGCCATCATCGCCAATGCGCTCAATGCACCCGAAACGGTCGATATGCAGTTCTTGTATCTGTTGTTGTTCAAGAGTTTCATGGCCGAAAACAGCGCGGTTTCGCAGAATATCGGCGCTTCGGTTTCGTACAATACGGGTCTGGAATTTCTGACCAACCAGTTGAGCAACCTGCTTTCGGCGGACGATTACAGCATCGTTATCCGTTATCGTCCAAAATCCGAACTGACGGGCGACGAGGTGGATTTCGGGTTGTCGAAAGGGCTTATCAATAACCGGCTGTTCGTCGAGTTGGAGGGCAATTACCTAATCGACAACAAACAGCAGATGGTCAACCGGTCGATGTCCAATTTCATGGGCGAGGCCTATATTACCTATTTAATCGACCGCGCCGGTACGTTGAAATTGAAGGCCTTTACGCAGACTATCGACCGGTTCGACGAGAACCAAGGTTTGCAGGAGACGGGGCTCGGCATCTATTTCAAGGAGGATTTCGATAATTTCCGGGATTTCCGGCAGCGGGTGCGGGAGCGTTTTACGAACAAGAAGCGGCAGGCCCGACGGGCGGCCAAAAAAGCCGAACAGCTGAAAGCGAAGCAGGAAGAAACGGCCGAAGCGACCGACGACGAAGAGTTCGTGGAGGAGTAGGCGAGACCGTTTCGCAGCGAAAAATGAATAATGACGAAAGGAAGAATTAAGGCGTAATTTTTTTGAAAAAATCAATAAATAATCAAATTTCAGAATACTATGATCGACTTTTTGCAGGCTGCCGAAGCGGTGGCCATGAATGAAGAAACCCGCATGGGGTTGTGGTCGCTCTTCTCGAAGGGCGGTTGGCTGATGTGGCCTTTGTTGGCATTGGGCGGCGTGACGATTTTCATCTTCGTTGAGCGTTTCTTGGCCATTCGCAAGGCTTCGGTGTTGGACATGAATTTCATGAACCGGATTCGCGACTACATTTCCGACGGCAAAATCGGCGTGGCCGTCAATCTGTGCCGCAAGACCGATACGCCTATCGCCCGCATGATCGAAAAGGGCATCGAACGCATCGGCCGTCCGATGGGTGACGTGCAGACCGCTATCGAGAACGTCGCCAATCTCGAAGTTTCGAAACTCGAAAACGGGCTGCCCTTTTTGGCGACTATCGCCGGCGGTGCGCCGATGATCGGTTTCCTCGGTACGGTGCTCGGTATGGTGGAGACTTTCATGGATATGTCGGCGGCCGGCGGTACGGTCGACCTCGCGCTGTTGTCGAGCGGTATGTACGTGGCGATGGTAACGACGGTCATGGGTCTGTTGGTCGGTATTCCGGCCTATTTCGGGTACAATTATTTGGTGGCCCGTATCGAAAAGCTGGTTTTCCAAATGGAGGCCAATTCCATCGCTTTTATGGATATTCTGAATCAACCCGTTCAATAACAGGAGACTATGGCAATCAAACACGGCTCGAAGGTCGACAAAAGCTTTTCGGCCTCCTCCATGACCGACCTGATGTTCCTGTTGCTGCTGTTTCTGCTCATCGCAACGACGCTCATCAATCCCAACGCCTTGAAACTGATGTTGCCCAAGAGTTCCAACCAGCTCAAAGACAAGGCGATGACGACCGTTTCCATTCAGAATGCGGGCGGGACGTACCGTTATTATGTCGAGTTGCAGGAGGTCGGGTCGCTCGACGGGGTCGAGCGGGCGCTCAAAACGCGGCTCGACGGTCAGACCGAACCGACCGTTTCGCTGCATGCGGATAAGACGGTGGTGTGGGACGAGGTGGTCAAGGTGATGAACATCGCCAAACGCAACGGGTACAAACTCAACGCGGCGACGCGCCCCGAATAGACCTGCCGACCGCATGTATTATTACGACCCGAACGACCGGAAACCCCGCTTGTGGGCGATAGCGGCATTGGTGCTCTACGCATCGGTGCTCGCCGCCGCATTCGTGTTCGTGTCGTTCGACTTTACCCGCATCGTCGAGAAACCGGCCGACACTATCGAAATCACCTTGCTCGAGCCGGTGCCCGAGCCGCCCCGACCGGCCGTCGCGCCTGCTGTTCGGCCGCGCGTGCACGAACAACCGGCGCCGCAGGAACAGGTCGCGCGGAGCGAGGGGACGGACGAAACGCCCCGTACGCCCAATCCCAAAGCGTTGTTCAAAATGAGCAAAAGCGGTGCCGACGAGCCGGAGAATGCCGGTAATCCCCATGCCCAAACGGGCGAGGAAAAGACATCGGGCAAGGGTCCCGGTCTCGATGCCGAGGGCATGGACCAGCTCGACAGGGGGTTGCAGGGACGCGGATTGGTCGGTGATTTGCCTCGTCCGGCTTATCCCGGCAATGCCAGCGGCAAAGTGGTCGTGCTGGTGACGGTGGGGCCTTCGGGCAGGGTGGAGAGTGCCTCTTTCGAGCCGAAAGGTTCGACGACCAACGACCGACGATTAATCGAAGCGGCGCGTGCTGCGGCTCTTAAAGCTCGGTTCAGCGAGAGTACGGCCGCCACGCAGGGCGGAACGATTACCTATGTTTTCCGAATGAAATAAGCGCAGAACGGAATGATGAAACGGTTGATATTGACGTTCGGGGCCTTGGTGCTGACGGTCGGTGCGCTCGTCGCTCGAAACCCGCAGGCGGATACGACGGTCGTTCGCGGAGCCGAACTGCATTTGGCCGAGACGGTGCACGATTTCGGCGATGTGCCGCGTCGGGGCGATGATTTGAGTTGCGAAATCGCATTTACCAATACGGGCGATGCGCCGTTGGTGGTCATGCGGTTGATTACTTCCAGTTCGTGCCTCCGCGCATCGTGTTCGCGGCGGCCGGTGGCCCCCGGAGCGAGCGGCGTGATACGCATCGTCTACCAGCCGCTCAAAAGCGAAGCGGGGGCGTTCAGCCGGATTGTCCAGATAGGCTCCAATGCCGTTGCGGGCGACCGGCATATCACCGTGCGCGGCAACTCGTTCGAGGAGACGGTGCCCGTGCGGAATGTCAAAAGTGGAAAGACCCGATTGGAAATCAAATAACAGCTTATGGAACTGCTTTTTACGGATGCGCTGCTGCTGCCCATGACCGACGATGCCCCGCGTACTTTCACGGGGGCGTTGGGGATTTCGGGAAACCGCATCGCGTTTGCGAGCGCTTCGGTGGCCGACAAGGAATCGTTTTTGGCCGCGCATCCGAATGCGCGAGTCGTGGATTGTCGCGGCAAGTTGGTGATGCCCGGATTGGTCGACACCCATTGCCATGCCGGCATGACGCTCCAGCGCAGTTATGCCGACGACATCGCCTTGATGGAGTGGCTGAACGATTATATTTGGCCCTTCGAGAAGTGCCAGACGCCCGACGATATTGCGGTCGGCATGACGCTCGGCATCGTCGAGTTGCTGCTCGGCGGGGTCACGTCGTTCGTCGATATGTATTTCCACGAGGATCGCGGTGTCGAGGTGGCGCGGCGGCTCGGTATCCGTGCGTTGTTGGGGTGCTCCTACTTCGATTACAGCATCGACGAGACGTTGGCCCAAGCGGAGCGGGCAATGACGAATGCCGCCGGTTGCAGCCGCATTTCCATAGCGGTCGCGCCTCATTCGGGGTATACCTGCTCGCCCGAAAATCTGCTGCGGGGCAAGGAGTTCTGCCGCCGCAACGGTTTGTTGTTCATGACCCACGTCGCCGAGACGCAGGACGAAACGGGTATCATCGCCGAGCGTTACGGCAAAACGCCCGTCCGGCACCTCGATGCACTGGGGCTGCTTGACGAACGGACGATTGCCGCGCATTGCGTGCATGTCGATGACGAGGACATCGCCTTGTTGGCCGAGCGCGGGGTAATCGTGTCGCACAACCCGCAGAGCAACATGAAGTTGTCGAGCGGTGTGGCTCCCGTGTGGCGGATGATGCAATCGGGCGTGCACATGACGGTGGGCACCGACGGCACCTGCTCGAACAACGATTTGGATATGTTCGAGGAGTTGCGTACGGCGACTTTCTTGCAGAAATCGGCGACGGGCGACCCGACCTCTTTGCCCGCTTACGAGGCATTGAAACTCGTCACGGTGAACGGGGCCCGTGCAATGGGGTATGCCGACGGCGAGTTGGGCGTTCTGCGCAAAGGTGCATTGGCCGACGTCGTGGTTATCGACCTGCAAAAGCCCCATTTGCAGCCCGTGCACGATGTGGTGTCGAACGTGGTCTATTGCGCCAAAGCGTCGGACGTCGAAACGGTCGTCGTGGACGGTGAACCGGTGGTCGAAAACCGTCGGATACGCGGGGTCGATTTGCCCGAACTCTATCGGTGCGTTGAGGATTCGGTTTCGCGCATTTTGGCTGATTGCAAACGATAAGAAAACATGAATAGAAAGCACTTTTTTCGGATTCTTCTAATCGGAATCGTAGCCGGTGTCGTCGGCTGGCTCTATTTTCTTTGGCAGTTTCACGGCAACGCCGTGCGCGCCGAACACGACTTGTATGTCAGCCGGCGGGCCGATTATGCCGCGCTTACCGATTCGTTGATGCCGTCGTTGCGGCATCGGTGGGCGTTCCGAATTTACGCCAAGCGGCTGAATCTCGCGAACCGTTTTCAGCCCGGACACTATGTGCTGCATCCGGGCATGTCGGTCAAAGAGGTCGTGCGGATGCTCAAATTGGGCGAGCAGTCGCCGGTGCGGGTGACGGTCAACAACGTGCGTACTCCGGCTCAGTTGGCCGGCAAGCTGGCGCGGCAGTTGGACACGGACTCCGTGTCGTGGCTCGCAACGCTCACGAACAAGGAAATGGCGGCTTCGGTGCAGTTCGACAGCCTGACCTTTTTTTCGATGTTCATTCCCGACAGCTACGAATTTTATTGGACGGTGAGCCCCGAAAATTTCGTGCGGCGGATGCGGCGCGAATACGACCGATTCTGGACGCCGGAACGCGACAGCCTGCGCAAACGGGCGAAATTGAGCCGTTTGGAGGTGATGACATTGGCCTCTATCGTCTACGAGGAGACCCGCAAAACCGACGAAATGCCCCGTATCGCAGGGGTTTATGTCAATCGACTGCGCAAACGGATTCCGTTGCAGGCCGACCCGACGGTCAAGTATGCTTTGCAGGATTTCGGACTGCGCCGCATTCTGTACCGTCACTTGAAATATCCGTCGCCTTACAATACTTATCTACATCGGGGGCTTCCGCCGTCGCCGATTTGCATGCCGAGCAAGCAGGCTATCGACGCGGTACTTCGCTTCGAGCAGCACGATTATCTTTACTTCTGCGCTCGGCCGACGTTCGACGGATACCACAATTTCGCCCGCACGCTGCGCGAACACAGCGCCAATGCTCGGGCGTACAGCGCGGAACTGAACAAACGGAAAATCAAATAAAATCCCTCAATAAAATCCAAACAAGTTTGGTTTTGTATTGGGCTTATTTGTATCTTTGACCCATGCTTGTGAAGTTGTACGGAGAAAATCCATCGGAACGAATCCTGCAACGAATCGTCGGGGCGTTGGAGCGGGACGAGTTGATTGTCTATCCGACCGACAGCGTTTACGCCATAGGTTGTTCGTTGCGGGCGCCGCGTGCTATCGAACGGTTGCGACGAATCAAGGGCGAAGGCGAATTGACGGCGGTTTTCGAGAGCATCGCGCAGGTGGCGGAGTATTGTCGGGTGGACAACGCGGCTTTCCGCACGCTGAAACGCAACTTGCCGGGGCCGTTCACGTTCGTGCTTCCGGCATCGTCGCGCGTTTCCGACAAGGCATTGGAAAAACGCCGGACAATCGGCGTCCGCATTCCTGCCAACGCGATTGCACGGGCAATCGTCGCGTCGTTGGGTTGCCCGATGCTGTCGGTTTCGGTCAAGGACGACGAGGCGGAGTACACGACCGACCCCGAATTGATCGAGGAGCGTTACGGTCATGCGACGGCTTTGGTCGTCGACGGCGGCATGGGTGAGACGGTGCCGACGACGGTGGTCGATTTGACGGCGGAGGAACCGGTCATTCTCCGGCAAGGAAAAGGCGAATTACGATAAAACAAATCATAAAAGTTATGGAACGTAAAATTTTTTGGAACGAAGCAGCCAAATGCGGTGCGGTATTGGGCGCATTGCTTGCGGTGTCGTTCGTGTTGGAAAATTGGGTGACGACTTCGGGCCGGATGGGCCTCTACTACCTGTTGATTCTCGAATGGGTCGCTGTCGGGGGCTTGCATTTTTGGCTTTTGCTGCGGTTTACGCGCAAATGTTCGGCTGCGTACAATGTCGAGGAGGGTTTCACATTCGGACAGGGTTACGGTTGCGTGCTGGCGGCTTCGGCTTTTGCTGGTGTGATTGTCGGCGTGGTGCAGGCGGTCTACCTGCATTTGATTATCGGTTATGCGAACTACATCGACCGGACGATCGAGGGCGTGACCAAGTTGCTTGCCGAGAGCGGTTCGCAGATGCCCGCTTCGATGGAGGGGATGTTGGCGCAGTCGTTCAAG
>CAMWYI010000063.1 GCA_947178455.1 uncultured Alistipes sp.
ACATCAATACGCAGACCTATGCTATCGAACGGGCGGGCATGATGGCCGCCGACCGTGTAATGGCGGTGTCGAATCTGACGCGCAACATCGTCATCAACCGCTACGGCATTCCGCCCGAACGGGTCGTGACGGTGCACAATGCGGTGCGGTTTGCCGAAAACACGACCGAAGCCCCCGAACGCGGCGTGAAAGACAAAATCGTTACGTTCTTGGGCCGCATCACCTATCAGAAAGGGCCGGACTACTTCGTCGAAGCCGCCGCCAAAGTGCTCAAACGGCTGCCCGACGTGCGTTTCGTCATGGCCGGTTCGGGCGATATGATGAACCACATCATCCGGCGGGTGGCGCGCTTGGGCATCGCCGACCGGTTCCACTTCACCGGCTTCCTGCGCGGCGAGGACGTGCACAAGATGTTCCAGCTTTCGGACGTCTATGTCATGCCGTCGGTCTCGGAGCCGTTCGGCATCTCGCCGCTCGAAGCCATGCGCTCGAATGTGCCGGTCATCATCTCGAAACAGAGCGGCGTGGCCGAAGTGCTCGACTATGCCGTGAAGGTCGACTACTGGGACGTCGATGCACTGGCCGATGCTATCTACGGCTTGATTAAGTATCCGGCGCTGGCGACCATGTTCTCGTCCAAAGGACTGGAAGAGGTGACCAACCTCAAATGGAACGACGCGGCCGCCAAAATGAAAGCCATCTACGAAGAGGTTATCGCAGAAAGTAAAAACAATCAATAGGAACACGCATTATGAAAACCGTTTGCCTCTATTTTCAGGTACACCAGCCGTGGCGTCTGAAAAAATACCGTTTCTTCAACATGGGCAAGGATCATCACTATCTGGATGATTTGTTGAACCGTTCGATTATGCAGAAAGTGGCGCGGCAGTGCTACCTGCCGATGAACGCCCTGCTGCTGAAACTCATCCGCGAAAACGAGGGCCGGTTCCGCTGCACGTTCTCCATTACGGGCATCGCCGTCGAGCAGTTCAAGACCTATGCGCCCGAAGTGCTCGATTCGTTCCGCGAGCTGGCCGCTACGGGGTGCGTCGAGTTCTTGGCCGAGACCTATTCGCATTCGCTGGCGGCGCTGGCTTCGCCCGAAGATTTCTGCGAACAGGTCAAGCTGCATACCCGCATGCTGGAACGCGAGTTCGGCGTGCAACCGACGGCGTTCCGCAACACGGAGCTGATTTACTCGGACGAAATCGGCGGAGCCGTCGCCGACATGGGCTTCAAGACGATGCTGGCCGAAGGCGCCCGCCACGTGCTGGGCTGGAAATCGCCCAATTTCGTCTATGCCAACGCCATCGACCAGCGGATGCGGCTGTTGCTGCGCAACTACAAGCTGTCGGACGACATCGCGTTCCGATTCTCGGACAAGGGCTGGGACCAGTGGCCGCTGACGCCCGAAAAATACGTGTCGTGGCTCGCTTCGGACGAAACGCCGGGAGACGTCATCAACCTGTTCATGGATTACGAGACCTTCGGCGAACATCAGAACGCCGATACGGGCATCTTCGACTTCATGCGGGCGCTTCCGGCCGCCGTGCTGGCCAAGCAGGGCGAGCTGGAGTTCGCAACGGTGAGCGAAACGGCGCAGCGATACCAGCCGGTGTCGGTGCTGCACTGTCCGCACGTGATGTCGTGGGCCGACGAAGAACGCGACGTGACGGCATGGCTCGGCAACGAGTTGCAGAACGAGGCCTTTTCTAAATTGTATGCGCAGAAAGACAAGGTATTCGAGCTGGACGACCCCGATTTCTACTATGTGTGGAGTTTCCTGCAAACCTCCGACCACTTCTACTACATGGCGACGAAGTGGCTGTCGGACGGCGACGTGCACTCCTACTTCAACCCCTACGATTCGGCTTACGATGCGTTCATCAACTACATGAACGTGCTGTCGGACTTCATCATCGAACTCGATGCGGCGCTGGCCGCCAAAAAAGGGGTGAAAGTGGCGCAATAATTCATCCCCGTTACGCGGGACTGTCCGATGCGGTCGGGCGGTCTCGTTTTCGGTTATGGACGACGTTCGTTTGGACAAATACCTGTGGGCCGTGCGGATTTTCAAGACACGCAGCGATGCGGCCGACGCTATCCGAAACAACAAGGTTTCGGTCAATGGTGCATGGGCCAAACCGTCGCGCGAGGTGAAAATCGGCGATGCAATCGCGGTGCGCAAGCAGCAGGTCGTCTACTCCTACGAGGTGCTCGAACTGGTGTCGAGCCGCCAGCCGGCCAAGAACGTGCCGGTGTACTGCCGCAACACGACGCCGCAGGAGGAGCTGGACAAGCTGAACGTGCCGCGCGAAACGATTTTCGTCTTTCGCGAACGGGGTACGGGCCGGCCGACCAAAAAGGAACGCCGCGACTTGGACGAACTGATGGACGGAATCTATTTCGAGGACGATGAATAAAGCGGCCGCTCGCGAACGGCTCCGGTCGGACGCGAGTGCTCCGCTTGCAATTCGATAAAACACACTGAATAAAAATGAAAAAACCTACGCTTTTCGTACTGGCTGCGGGCATGGGCTCGCGCTACGGCGGTTTGAAACAGCTCGACGGGGTCGGCCCCAACGGCGAGACCATCATGGACTATTCGATTTTCGACGCCATTCGTGCCGGATTCGGCAAAGTGGTGTTCGTCATCCGCAAGGATTTCGAGCAGGATTTCCGCGACAAGATTCTGACGCGATACGAACATCACATTCCGGTCGAGGTCGTTTTCCAGTCGGTCGACGCCCTGCCTGCCGGTTTCGTCTGCCCGCCCGACCGCACCAAGCCTTGGGGTACGAATCACGCCGTGATGATGGGCAAGGAGGCGATTCACGAACCGTTCGCGGTCATCAATGCCGACGATTTCTATGGCCGCGACGGATTCCGCGTGCTGGGCGAATGGCTCTCGAAAGCCGACGGCACGGGCAAATACTGCATGGTGGGCTACCGTATCGGCAACACGCTTTCGGAAAGCGGCACGGTGTCGCGCGGTCTCTGCCAGACCGATGCGAACGGCTATCTGACGGGCGTGGTCGAACGTACCGACATCGCACGGGTCGACGGCACGATTACCTTCACGGGCGACGACGGCCGACCGGCCCACACGGACGATACGACGCCGGTTTCGATGAACATGTGGGGCTTCACACCCGATTATTTTATTCATTCGGAAGAATACTTCTGTCAGTTCTTGAAAGAAAATATCGACAAACCGAAAGCCGAATTTTTCATTCCGCTGGTGGTGAACGAACTCATCGTCAACGGCAAGGCGACGGTCGAGGTGCTCGACACGACGGCCAAATGGTTCGGCGTGACCTATGTGGCCGACCGTCAGGGCGTGGTCGACAAAATCAATGCCCTGATTGCCGCCGGAGAGTATCCCGCGAAACTGTGGTAGAGCACGCCGCGTTTGGAAGCGAAAAAAACGTTTCCGCGCTGCAACTGCTGAATGAAGAAAATCGTCCGCCGACAAGCGGGCGATTTTTTTCGGTGCGAGGGGTGTCAGTCGTTTTTCGGGGCGATGCGTTGCGTTTCTGGAAATTTTTTATAATTTTGTATTAATATGTCCGTTTCTCATCGGGAAGCGGACGACACCACGAACGCATAGCTATGTATTACTTGCTGTTTTCGGTTTTCAAACTGGTATCGTACATCCCGTTCCGGCTGCTTTATGTCCTTTCCGACATACTGTTCTATCCGCTCTATTACGTTGTGCGCTACCGCCGGAAAATCGTGCGGAAAAACCTGACCGAATCGTTCCCGGACAAGAGTCCGGCGGAGATAAAGCGCATCGAACGGAAATTTTACCGGTTTTTTGTCGATATAGCGCTTGAAAGTTGCAAGCTGCTTTCCATATCGCCCGAAGCGATGCGGCGGCGGGTGCGGTTCGTCAACATCGACGAGGTGAACGCGATGCTTCGCGAGGGAAAGTCGATTTCGGTCTTTTTGGGCCATTACGGCAACTGGGAGTGGATTTCGTCGGTGGGTTTATGGCTGACCAAAGAGGCCCTGTGCGCACAAATCTATCATAAGCTGCGCAACCGCACGATGGACCGGTTGGTGCTGTGCTGGCGGGAACGGTTCGGCGACAAATGTATCGACATGAGACACACGGCGCGCTTTATTGCGAGCGAATCGAAAGGCCCGAAACCGCTCATCATCGGTTTCATCGCCGACCAGTCGCCTCGGAAGCGCGACACGAAACTCGTTCTCGATTTTCTGAACCACCGTGTGCCGGTGCTGACCGGAACCGAGAAAATCACCAAGCATTACGGCTACGAAGCGATGTTCATCGGAATGAAAAGAGTCGGGCGGGGATACTACGAATGCGAATTTACGTCGCTGCACGACGACCCGAAGTCGCTGCCCGATTTCGAGCTGACGGAGCTCTACTACCGGCGGCTGGAACAGGAAATCCGGCAGCAGCCGGAACTCTACCTGTGGTCGCACAACCGTTTCAAACACGCGGAAAAGCGACCGACCGACAATAATCAATGAATCAACCCCCTACTTGAATAGCATGGAGATAGATTTCGTCATCACATGGGTCGACATGAACGACCCCGAGTGGCAAGCTGAATTTTCGAGATATTCCGGCGACAAGGGTAACACCAAAAACGGTGTTTCCGAAGCCCGGTTCCGCGATTACGGATTTCTGAAATACTGGTTTCGCGGCGTGGAGAAATTCGCTCCTTGGGTGCGGAAAATCCACTTCGTCACGAGCGGCCAGAAACCCGAATGGCTCGATGCGGAGAACCCCAAGATACATCTTGTCCATCACAAGGATTATATCCCCGAGCAGTTTCTGCCGACCTACAACTCGGTGGTCATCGAACGCTATATGCATAAAATTCCGGGGCTGGCCGAGCACTTCGTCTACTTCAACGACGACTTTTACATCATAAACCATATCGGAATCGAACGCTTTTTCAGGAATGGATTGCCGTGCGACATCGCCGCATTCCAGTACAATCCGTCGTGGTCGCAGTGGTACCGGACAATCAAGAACAACATCGGAATCATCAACCGCCATTTCGACAAACGGGAGGTTATGGCCCGATTCCATGATAAGTGGTTCGACAAATCTTATGGCTCGAAAGCACTCTGGAACTATTTATTAAAACCTTACGGCAAATTCATTACGCTGTGCATTCCGCACAACGCCCAGCCTTACCTGAAAACGACGTTCGAGGAGGTGTGGGCCGTCGCCGAAAAAGAGTTGACCGAGACTTCGGCCAACCGATTCCGTGCGCGGACTGATTATTCGCCGGAGCTGTTCCGCACGTGGCAGATTTGCAAGGGGAATTTCGAGCCCTACAACACCTACTGCGACACGAAGATGTTTCCGCTGATGATGCGGCCGAAGCAGGCCGTGCGGGCGATTTACGAACAGACGTACAACCTGATTTGCCTGAACGACAACGTGCACATACGCAACTACGAGCAGGTAATGGAGCATCTGAAAGCGGCTTTCGAGCACATCCTGCCCGAAAAATCGAGCTTCGAGCTTCGATAATGCACCCAAACCGACGAACCGCATGAATAAAAAGCTGGCTGAAATCGTGGCGGGAGTGATTCCGCACAAAATGACCCGCAATCGGTGGCGCGGTATCCTGCGGTACGGCGTATTTCGGGCTCTTGGGCTGAAGTATCGGCTGAAACGTAATTCACCCCCCCCCGAGCATTATCTGGCGGTGTGCGCCATTGCCAAGAACGAAGGCCCCTATTTCGTAGAGTGGATCGAGTGGCACCGCCGGCAGGGGGTCGACAAATTCTACATTTACGACAACGAAAGCACCGACGGCACGCGGGAACTGCTCGAACCCTACGTGCATTCGGGCCTCGTGGAGTATCGTTATTGGCCCGGACGCCAGCAGCAGTTGCCTGCTTACGACGATTGTCTGGAACGTCACCGGCTGTCGGCGCGCTGGATTGCGTTCATCGACTTGGACGAGTTCATCGTGCCCGTCGAGGACGGTTCGATACCGGAGTTTCTGCACCGGTTCGAGGCGTTTCCGGTCGTCGAAATCAACTGGCTGATATACGGCAGCGGCGGGGCGAAGACGAAAACGGCAGGCACGATGATGGAGCGCTTCAAACGCCACTCCGAGCCGAGTCACTACCTGAACCGTCATGTAAAGAGCATCGTCGACCCGCGTCGGGTATTTGCGATGATAGGCTGCCACGAAGCCGCGCGGATTTCGGGCCACGCCGCCGATTCGCACGGCAATCGGATTCGGCAGAACTTTCGCGACCGCGAACCCCAGCAGGACGTTATCCGCATCCAGCACTATGCGGTGAAGTCTTACGAAGAGTTTTTGGGGAAACAAGCACGTGGCAGGGCTCGCGGAAAAGGAACTCGTACCATGGAGTATTTCGTTCGGTTCGACCTGAACGACATCGAAGAACGATGAATTAGATACATGGAAATCATGGAAAACGATATTGATTTGGTCTACCTTTGGGTCGACGGAAGCGACCCGAAATGGGTGGAAAAACGCAATGCCTGCATCGGCCGGTCGGAAGAAAAGTCAGGCTTGAACTGTAAGGGCCGCTATGCCGACAACGACGAACTGAAATACAGCCTACGTTCGGCGGAGCTGTACGCGCCGTGGATTCGCCGGATATTTATCGTCACCGACGAGCAGACGCCCCGCTGGCTCGACACGTCGAATCCCAAGATTCGGATAGTCGACCACAAGGAGATTATGCCTGCGGTATGCCTGCCTTGTTTCAATTCGACGGTAATCGAACATCATCTGCACAAAATTCCCGGGCTGGCCGAACGTTTTTTGTTCTCCAACGACGACACGTTTTTCAACCGGCCCGTCGCGCCCGATGACTTTTTCGCTCCAGACGGCCTGCCGATAGCGCGAATGAATTGGCGGCCGTTCCGAAAAGTGACGCTGTTCCTTCGGGAAAAAGTGCTCCGAAAATCGATACGCTATTTTCCGATGGTCGTTCGGGCTGCGGCGTTGGCGGTCGAGCGCAAATATGGGATTTATTACAAAGATAAAGCGCACCACAACATCGATGCCTACCTGAAAAGCGATTACGAACGCATGAGAGCGCTGTTCGACGACGAAATCGCGCCTACGCTTGGCAATCACGTGCGGGCGGCGAACGACATCCAGCGCAACTTGTACACCTATGCGGCGTTGGCTGAAAAAAGGATGCACCGGTGTTACGTCGGCGGGCGGACGTCGTTCCGGTTCCATATCGAGAACAAAAGACATTACAAAAAGTTGGCGAAATACGACCCGCTGTTCTTTTGCATGAACGATTCGGAATATGCGACCGATGCCGACCGGCAGCGCGTGACGGCCTTTTTGAGCGAACGTTTCGCCGAAAAGTCGTCGTTTGAAAAGTAACGCGTCGCCGGGTCGAAAAATTGTTATCTTTGCACGAACTAAACCGCCGCTGAATATGGAGATTCGACAAGCGCAATCGGATGCTTTGCGCGAGCTGCTCGACCGGCCCGCACAGAAAATCGTCATCGTATCGCATACCAATCCCGACGGCGATGCAATCGGTTCGTCGCTGACGTGGGCCCGGATGCTGCGCACGCAAGGACATACGGTGACCTGCATCGTGCCGAACAAATACCCCTATTTCCTCGATTGGATGGTGGGTGCCGACGATTTGGTGGTGTTCCGCACCGACGAGGAGGGCCGCGCTGCCCGTGCTATCGCCGAAGCCGACCAGATTCACTGCCTCGACTTCAACACGCTGTCCCGGTTGGAGATTTTGAGCGAAACCCTCGCCTCGAACACGACCGCCAAACGGGTGCTGATAGACCACCATTTGTCTCCCGGGCCGGAGTTCGACCTGCTGTTGTCGTTCCCGGACAGCTGCAGCACGTGTTTCGTCGTTTATTCGCTCATCGAAACGCTGTGGGGTACGCAGGCTATCACCCGCGAAATGGCCGAACTGCTCTATGTGGGCATCATGACCGATACGGGCAATTTCGCCTATTCGTCGCTGACGCCCGAGCTGTTCCGTGCGGTGGCCGTGCTGGTCGAACGCGGCATCCGCATTCCCGAAATCCACAACCGTGTCTACAACTCCTATACGGAGGGCCGCGCCCGTCTGTTCGGCTATGCTATCGACCGCAAACTGAAAATCATCGAGGACGGCAAGGCGGCCTACATGTCGCTGACCGAGTACGAGATGCGGAAATTTCACTTCCAGCAGGGCGACAACGAGGGATTCGTCAATTATGCGCTCACGGTCAAGAAAGTCAAGATGTCGGCGATGTTCTCGGCGCAGCACAAGTTCATCCGTGTGTCGCTGCGGTCGCGCGCCGGAGTCGACGTCAATCTCTTCGCCCGCCGCTACTTCAACGGCGGCGGCCACAAGAATGCCGCAGGCGGCAAATCGTTCGTGTCGATGGGCGAGACTATCGAGCATTACATCCGTTCGGTGCGCGAATTCGCGGAGGAAGGACATCTCTGAATTTTATTAGCGCGACGGACGGTTGTGGGGCTTCGCAAAGTTTCTGCGCCGTCAAGGTTTGATAGCGCAATCGACGGTCGGAAACATAAGGATGGTCTACCGTGCCTAAAACCGCTTTCTTAAAGCGGCGGGACGAAGACTGCGGCCCGCACAACGCGAAGCGTTGTAAATAAAACGGCCGGAAATGAAGATGACGTTCTGAACCGTAAAACGGTCTACCGTGCTTAAATCGACGTTCTTAATGCTGGAAATTTCTTGAAAAACGTTTGCGAATAGCAATATATTGTTTTATATTTGTTTAGCCGGAGCCGCATCCGGCGGGCAATGGTGTGCCTGAATGAGAATGAACCTTATAATACCTGATTATGAACGTTAAAAATCTGATGACCGATTTGGAACGTCGGCATCCGGGCGAAAGCGAGTACCTCCAAGCCGTGCGCGAGGTGCTGACGACGGTCGAAGAGGCCTACAACCGTCATCCCGAATTCGAGGCGAACCGCATCGCAGAACGTATCGTCGAACCCGACCGCAGCTTCACTTTCAAGGTGGTGTGGGTCGACGACCGCGGCGAGGTGCAGGTCAATACGGGCTACCGCTTCCAGTTCAACAACGCTATCGGCCCTTACAAGGGCGGTCTGCGGTTCCACCCGTCGGTGAATCCCTCGATTCTGAAATTCCTCGGCTTCGAGCAGACTTTCAAAAATGCGCTCACGACGCTGCCGATGGGCGGCGCGAAAGGCGGTTCGGACTTCAATCCCAAAGGCAAATCCGACCGCGAGGTGATGCGTTTCTGCCAAGCCTTCATGACCGAGCTGTGGCGGCACATCGGCCCCGAAACCGACGTGCCGGCCGGTGACATCGGCGTCGGCGGCCGCGAAATCGGTTATCTTTACGGCATGTACCGCAAGCTGGCCCGCGAGAATACGGGTGTGCTGACGGGCAAGGGCATGACCTACGGCGGTTCGCTGATTCGTCCCGAAGCGACGGGCTTCGGTGCCGTGTACTTCCTGCGTCAGATGCTCGAAACGGCCGGTATGGAGATCAAGGGCAAGACCATCGCCATTTCGGGCTTCGGCAACGTGGCGTGGGGTGCCGCAACCAAAGCGACCGAACTGGGCGCGAAAGTCGTAACGATTTCGGGGCCGGACGGCTACATTTACGACCCGGCGGGGCTCGATGCCGAAAAAATCGCCTACATGCTCGAACTGCGCGCGTCGAACAACGACGTCGTGGCACCGTATGCCGACAAATTCGCCGGTTCGCAGTTCATCGCCGGTCGGAAGCCTTGGGAGGTCAAGGTGGACATCGCCATGCCGTGTGCGACGCAGAACGAACTGGACGGCGAGGATGCCGAGAAGTTGTTGGCCAACGGCGTGAA
>CAMWYI010000064.1 GCA_947178455.1 uncultured Alistipes sp.
TCGGCATAGTTCGCAAGCGACCTCTGCCCTCGCTTATTCGCAACTTTCGGCCCGCACAACGCAAAGCGTTGCTGTTATTCGGTCAGAGCGCTTCCCGACCGCCGGAAACCCGATGACCGTCCGTAGCGCTAATTAAAAAAAACGGGGCGAACTCGGCAGGGAAACCGAACGGTCATTCAGGCGAAGTTATAAAGGCAGTTTCGGGACAGAATGACCGAATGCCACAACAAGTTTCCTACCGGTTCGCCCCAAAATAAAAAAAGCGGGCAAATCACTCAACCCGAAATCGAGGCCTTGGACTGCCCACTACGAAGATTGAAGAAATGCCCACGCCGTAAAACAGCGCGAGCATCAACCTTTTTCTTCGTAAAAGTCCGAATTGTCCAAGTTCCGATTTCAGAAGAAAAGCCGATGCGCTTTCAAATATGTCTCGGGACAAAGATACGAATAAGTAAGAGCAAAAGCAAATTTATTTGCATTTTGCCGAGCGGGAGTATCTAAAACGAACTATTCGGAATTTTATGTACCTTTGTCTCGTCGAGTTTCCGCACCGACGCGCCGCCCGAAACGGGAGGACGCATTTTCGGTTGTATCATCGAGCACGAAACGTATGAAAAACTATCTCGGTACCACAAAGACGCTTTTCGGCGTAGCGATTCGGCACACGGCTTGCGCGGTTCCGTTCTTGCTGGCCGCCGCCTGCAACAAGGACGAAACGATTGTCCGTCCGACCGTCGACCCGCCGACCTACTCGGTCATCGTGTACGAATACCGTCCCGCCCCGGGCCAGTTCATCAACGAACAGCCCGTCGCCGGATTCACCGGCGCCGAGACGACCGCCGAAGCCGCTGCGGCCTATGCCCAACGACGTTTGGACGGGCACAAACTCGTTTCGCTCGGCGCATTCGGCGGGTACATCGTCGTCGGATTCGGACAGAGCGTCCCCAACAGCGGCGGGTACGACTTCGCCGTCGAGGGCAATGCGTTCGATTCGGCGAGCGGCAGTTCCAACGAACCGGGAATCGTGTGGGTCATGCCCGACTCGAACGGCAACGGCCTGCCCGACGACACGTGGTACGAGCTGCAAGGCTCCGAGACCGGCCATCCCGAAACCGTGCAAAATTACTCCGTCACCTATACCCGTCCGACCGTTGCGGGAGAGCCCGTCACGTGGCGCGATTCCGACGGCCAGAGCGGCACAATCGAGCGCGTCGCCGACCACAAGCAAGATTCCTATTATCCGGCGTGGATTTCCGACGACAGCTACACCCTGTCCGGCACGCGGCTGGCATCCAAAAGCATCCGAAACCACACGACGGGACTTTGGGAAAACCGACCTTTCGCGTGGGGATATGCCGACAACAAGGGTTCGGACATACTCGGTGACGGCGGCCAGCGCGTCGGGTTCAAAATCGCCAATGCCGTCCGCGCCGACGGTTCGCCGGCCGAATTGGAGGCAATCGACTTCGTCAAAGTGCAGACCGGCGTCCACCAGCAGTGCGGCCCGCTCGGCGAACTCTCGACCGAAGTATTAGGCTTCTATCTTTGCAGCGCGGCCGACAACCAATGACCCGGCGCCCGCCGAACGGTGCGTGCATAAGAAAAGTTGCAAAAAAACGTTATCTTTGTATAAAATTATTCGGAACGCCATGTCGAACCTCAAAATCGCGCTTCTGTCGGTCGCTCTGTGCTGCATCGCGACCCTCTCCGCCCAAGACCGCATCGTCAAGACCGATGCCACGCAAATCGAAGCCCGCGTGCTGGAAATCAGCCCAGAACAAATACGCTACAAACGTTTCTCCAATCCCGACGGCCCGACCTACGTGCTGCCGGTCGGCGACATCGACCATATCCGCTATGCCAACGGCGAAATCGAATCGTTCCGGCCCGCCCAACCGACCGCAGCTCCGCAGCCGACCGAGACCATGCAGCAGCAACCGGCAACCGACACGCAACGTCCCGCCGCACCGGCTTCGATAACGGAAGTTCCGCAGCAAACGGCCCCCGCGCAGTACCGGCAAGCGCTGCGCCCGTATGAAATCGGCGAGTGGTACGACTGCGACGGCGTGCAGGGCGTCGTCTGCGTGCTGAACGAAGACCGCATGCACGGACTGATTCTGTCGCTCGACGAAATCTACCTGCATTGGAGCGAATACGGCAAATCGGATTTGCGGTTCATCGGCGCCGACGACACGTCCGACGGCGAGGCCAACATGGCGAAAGTCGCTGCCTACATCGCGGCGAACGGGGCTTCGTGGGACGATTTTCCGGCGTTCAAGTGGTGCCGCGACAAAGGCGAAGGGTGGTATCTGCCCGCTATCGACGAGCTGTTGCAGATAGGCCACAATTTCAACGGCGGCACGCGCACCAAATTCGACCGGCATGCCCGCAACAAGTTCAACAATACGCTGAAAGAACACGACGGCAAACGCATGGATCGGCTGGCATACTATTTTTCATCGACCGAACGGAACAAAAAAGAGGCTTGCACGTCGCACATGGATTTGCAGCCGCCCTATCTCAACGACATCCCGAAGTACGAAAAATATCTGGTGCGGGCCGTGCACAAATTTTAACCCCGGCGTTAAGAACGCCTCTTTAAGCGCAATAGACCGCTATTGAGCATCGGACGGTTTCTGCGCCGTCACCGCTTTTGCGGGCCGAAGACTGCGGGGCACGCCCACAGGCGGGCCTCCGCTGGCGGAGGCTTAAAAGCCTTTTTAGTTGCTCCCGCTCGGCAGAGTTCGCAAGCGACCTCTGCCCTCGCTTATTCGCAACTTTCGGCCCGCGCGGCTCATAGAGCCGCCGATAATTGTGAATTTTGCATTGTGAATTGTTTTTCGTATCTTTGCTGACCCGATTCGGAGAGATGCAGGAGTGGTTGAACTGGCCCGCCTGGAAAGCGAGTAAACCCCCAAAGGGTTTCAGGGGTTCGAATCCCCTTCTCTCCGCTGACGAAAGAGCCGCGAACGGAATGTTCGCGGCTCTTTCATTCTGCCTAAATCGCACGCCCTGTCGGGCTGCACGGCTATTTAGAAAATCCTTGACCGATAGCCAAGAAATCTTCGGCTTTGAGCGCGGCGCCGCCAATCAAACCGCCGTCGACATCCTGCTTGGCGAAAATTTCGGCCGCATTCGACGGTTTGCATGAACCGCCGTATAAAATCGGACATTCGTCGGCAGCCTCGCCGAATTTGGCAGCCAGCACCTTGCGGATATAAGCGTGAATCTCCTGCGCTTGGTCGGCCGTAGCGGTCTTGCCCGTGCCGATAGCCCATACGGGTTCGTAAGCGATGACGAGGTGCTTGAACTGCTCGGCGGTCAGATTGTAGACGACCTCTTCGATTTGGGCTTTCACCACGTCGAAGTGTTTGTCGGCTTCGCGCTCTGCGAGGTTTTCGCCCACGCAGTAAATCGGCGTCAGCCCGTTGGCATAGGCCTGCTCCATTTTCTTGTTGAGCGTTTCGGAGGTCTCGCCGTAGTACTGGCGGCGTTCCGAGTGGCCCAAAATGACGTATTTGCAGCCCAGCGCCGCAATCATCGACGCAGCCACTTCGCCCGTGTAGGCGCCTTTGGCTTCGGCAGCGCAGTTCTGCGCACCCAGTTCGATGTCCGAACCTTTCAGTGCTGCGGCTACCTCCGACAGGTGGGTGAACGGCGGGCAGACGATGAAATTCACGCTCGGACATACCGTGCCACGACCTGCGGCCACTCCTTTGGCGAGTTCCACGCCTTCGGCCGGAAGGGTGTTCATTTTCCAGTTTCCGGCAACGATTTTCTTTCTCATTTTCGGTTTGTTTTTATAAAATATCTATTGTTCGCACCACTTTTTCACCTCGTCAATCGAGGGGGCTTTCAGGCCGAGTTTGTTCTTCTTGTTGAAGCCGCACAGGTCGTTGAAGAATTTGCCCGGAGCCAGTTTTTTCAACGCATCGACCGTCAGATAACCCATTTTCTGAATCACGGGCACCCACTCTTCGGGAACGCCTATTTCCATGTACTTTTCCGCAGGGTCGGTCGTCGCTTTCTTTTCGGGACGCATCTGCGGGAAGAACAGCACATCCTGAATCGACGGCTGGTTGGTCATGAACATCGTCAGTCGGTCGATGCCCATGCCCATGCCCGAGCAGGTCGGCATGCCGTATTCCAACGCGCGGACGAAATCCATGTCGATGAACATCGCCTCGTCGTCGCCCTTTTCCGACAGCCGCAGCTGTTCTTGGAACCGTTCCAGCTGGTCGATGGGGTCGTTGAGCTCCGAATAGGCGTTGCACAGCTCCTTGCCGTTGACAAAGAGCTCGAAACGCTCCGTCAGGTCGGGATTTTCGCGGTGCCGCTTGCACAAGGGCGACATCTCGATCGGGTAGTCGCACACGAACGTCGGCTGAATCAAATCCTCCTCGCAGTATTGGCCGAAAATGGCGTCGATGAGTTTGCCTTTGCCCATCGTCTCGTCCGTTTCGACGTTGAGCCGTTTGCAGGCTTCGCGCAGCTGCTCTTCGGTCTGACCCGTGATGTCGTAGCCCGTCTTTTCGCGAATGGCATCGGTCATGGTCAGGCGGCGGAACGGTGCCTTGAACGAAATCTGCCGGTCGCCGATAGTGAGTTCCGTCGTACCGTTGACCGCCACGGCGACCCGTTCGAGCATCTGCTCCGTGAACTCCATCATCCACCGGTAATCCTTGTAGGCGACGTAGATTTCCATGCAGGTGAACTCGGGGTTGTGCGTGCGGTCCATGCCCTCGTTACGAAAATTCTTGCCGAACTCGTACACGCCGTCGAATCCGCCGACGATGAGTTTTTTCAGATAGAGCTCCGTCGCGATGCGCAGGTAGAGGTCGATGTCGAGCGAGTTGTGGTGCGTGATGAACGGACGCGCCGACGCACCGCCCGGAATGGGTTGCAGAATCGGCGTTTCGACCTCGACGTAACCCCGTTCGTTGAAAAACTGGCGCATCGTGGCCATGATTTTGGCCCGTTTCACGAACGTATCCTTGACCTGCGGATTGACAATCAAGTCAAGATAGCGTTGGCGATAGCGCACTTCGGGGTCGGTGAACGCATCGAACATTTGGCCGTCTTTCTCCTTGACGACGGGGAGCGGACGGACGGATTTCGACAGCACCGTGAATTTGCGGCAGTGCACCGACAATTCGCCGGTGTTGGTGCGGAACGCGAAGCCCTCGACGCCGATGAAGTCGCCGATGTCCAGCAACTTTTTGAACACCGTGTTGTAGAGCGTCGGATCGCCTTCGGGGCAGATGTCATCGCGCCGGACATAGACCTGAATGCGTCCCGTATGGTCCTGCAACTCGAAGAACGACGCGCTGCCCATGATGCGGCGCGACATGATGCGGCCCGCGATGCGAATATCTTGCAGCGCAGCAGGTTCGGCATCGAAACGGTCGGCGATTTCGCGCGCAGTCGCCGTTACGTCGTACCGCGCAGCGGGATAGGGTTCGATGCCCAATTCGCGCAAGGTCTGCAGCGACTGGCGCCGCAACAATTCCTGTTCACTGAGTTCAGTCGTCATATCGGATAGGATGATTTGATTCGTTATTGTCGGGCAAAGTTAATAAATCGGCACCGAATTTTCGGCACCGCGACAGAAAATCGGCAAAAAAATGTATAAATTTGCAGCCATAGAAAACGTGCGGGCGCTGCACGTCCCGCATGCAGCCGCATCCCGCCAACAGGCCGATTGCCGCGACGAAAACCAAGCGCCGGTACGGCCGAGCGTCCGAACTATGAAAAAATTTCTCTGCCTGCTTTTATCCTGCTGTTCCCTGACGGCTTTCGCGCAAAGAACACTGGAATATACCGCCGAACTGACCGGCTTGGCCTCGACCGCAACGACGCTGCCGATGTGGGCGACGGTCGCCCGAAACGGCATCTACCCCGATAGTCGGGGCGGATTGCTGCACGCCGGGCTTTTCTCCGATTTCAATGCCGAACGGAAAATCCAGACGGCCTACGGTGTTTCGGCCGCCGGATACCTCACCCAGCGCGAAAACAAAGCGATTATCGACGAACTATTCGTCAGCCTCAAATGGCGGAAAATCCGGCTCGATTTGGGCATGATTCACCCCGAAGAGCAATTCAACGGCATATCGTCGCAAAACGGCAGCATCCTGCTCTCGACCAACGCCCGCACCCTGCCGGGCTACAACCTGCACACCGAGTTCATCGACGTGCCGCTGACCAAAGGCATCCTGTCGTTCAAATTCAATTTGAGCGATTACCGCATGATCGACAAGCGGTTCGTCGACAACACCAACCTGCACCACAAATCCCTCTATCTCCGCATCACGCCTCACCCGCAGTGGGCCGTCACTTTCGGGTTGGAGCATTGGGCGCAATGGGCGGGCAAATCGCCGCTCTACGGCAAACAGCCCTCTCGATTCAAGGATTACCTCCGTATTTTCGCAGGCATCAGCGGAGGCGACGACGCGACATGGAGCGACCAAGTCAACGTGCTCGGCAACCACTTGGGAAGCCGCTACTACCGGCTCGATTACCGAGGCGACCGATACACGCTTTCGGCCTACTACGACAATCTTTTCGACGACGACAGGCCGCTAAAACTCTTCCGCAACGCGCCCGACGGCGTGTACGGATTCTACTACGGCACGACCGACAAAAAACGGTGGGTGAGCGACGTCATGTACGAATTCGTCTACACCAAATACCAGTCCGGGCGTTATCACGACCGACCGGCCACGCCCGAAGAGCTCGAAAAACAAGACCCCGACAGACCTTGGTACGGGCACGTTATTTTGGGCGGCAACGACAACTATTTCAACAACGGCGAGTACCGAAGCGGTTGGACTTATTACGGTCGAACCATCGGCACGCCCTTCATCACGCCCTGCCCGCCTGCCGCCGACGGCATCACCTATGGCGTCTACAATAACCGAGTCGTCGCCCACTATTGGGGAGTTCAAGGTTATGCAGCGGGAAAAGTTCCCTACCGAGTGCGTTTGTCTTATTCGCGCAATTACGGCATGTACTTTCCGGGGTTCCAAGCAGATTTAGGGCTTCCCACCGGCCCGTTCGAACGCGTGCGCCAGCAGTTTTCGTTCGGCATCGAGGCCACCGTCTTCAATCGCCCCAGCGCTCCGTTCCTCATTCGCGTAGGGCTTTACGGTGATTGCGGTTCGTTGTACCGCGACAATTTCGGCATCACCGTCAGCCTGATTCGGTACGGAAAAATTTTATAAGCCACCGCCAAGCTCGGTACGCCGGAGTTTGCGGCGCTTTTTGGCCCGTCGAAAGGCGTCGGTTGAATTTGCATCGCGTTGCTTGTGTATCAATTCTGAATTGCGAATTATGAATTGTGAATTGTTTTTTTTACCTTTGTAAAAATTACGGGGTGCGTCCCTCGAAACGATGGCTGACAAAAGCGTCATAACCGATCTCAGCGGCCGAATCCGGCAACTGATCGACGACCACAAACGGTTGACGACGCTATGTGCCGAGCTGACGGCCGAAAACGGCGCGCTGAAAGCCGAAAACCGCGCGCTGCTGGAACGGCGCAAAGAACTCGAAACCGAGCTTTCGCGCATGCAACTCACGGCGGGCCTGACGGGGGACGGATACAGCCGAGACAAGGCGCGGGCACGCGTAAACCGCCTGATGCGGGAGGTGGATAAGTGCATCGCCCTGCTTGCGAATTCCGAATTGGAAGGCGACCCGGCAGCCCGGTAACGACGAGAGGAGAACGACCCTATGGCCAAACAAGCGATTACGCTCAAAATAGCGGGCATCAACATTCCGCTCACGATCGACAGCGAGAAAGAAGAGGTCTATCGTTTGGCCGAACGGGAGGTGAACGGCTATTTGACGTCCATCAAACAGCGTAACATCAAGGATTGGACGGACCGGCACTATTTGGTGATGAGCGCCTTGCGGTTCGCTATCGACTCGGTCAACCAACGCCGTCAGCACGAAACGGACGACGACGATCTCCGGCAGCTCGAAGCGTTGAGCACGGAAATTGATACGTATCTGAATACGTTTGCCGGTCATTGACCCGAAGCGGGGACGCGCGACGTCGCTGCGACGGACGAATGGAAGAAACACACGGTTCTTTTACATACCAAGGAACGAATCCACCCGCATGGATTCCTTAAAGCTTTGCGAAACTGAACAATTTTTATATTGGGGCGACTTACGGCGCTTCAAAATCAGGCCTTGACCCCGCGAGGGGTGCCCGCCGCGTGCGTGCTGTTGGAAGATTGCGATTGCCGGAGACCCCACAAATGACAATCACGCAGATTCGTCAAACAAGAATAAGGAATACCGTGCGGTTTTTTTATGTGTAGAGATACATTTTTTTAATAACCTAATAATAAATTACACAATTATGGATATTTTTTTAACAGCCCTCGTATCGGCTGTGGTCGCGGTAAGCGGTTATGCGCTCATCACCAATGTCGTGATGAAGAACGGCATCCGCAGACGCCGCGAGACCGCTATCAAGGAGGCCGAAGCCGAAGGCGAAATGATTAAGAAAGAGAAAATTCTGCAAGCGAAGGAGAAGTACATGCAGCTGAAAAGCGAATACGACCGTCAGGTCAACGAGCGCAACCAGCGGCTGAACCAGAGCGAGCAGCGGGCCAAACAAATCGAGAACAACCTCCAAAACCAGCAGCGCGAACTGGAAAACAAACTGCGTGAGAACGACCGGCTGAAAGAGCAGGTGCAGAACCAGTTGCAGATTCTGGAACACAAGAAAGAGGAGGTCGACCAGATGCGCCGCGAGCAGAATGCCCGTCTGGAACAAATTTCGGGTTTGAGCTCCGAAGAAGCCAAAAACATTTTGGTGGAGAACATGAAAGCGGAGGCGAAGACCGAAGCCGCCGCATACATCAACGAAACGGTCGAAGAGGCCAAGTTGACGGCATCGAAAGAGGCCAAACGTATCATCGTGGCGTCGATTCAGCGCGTGGCGACCGAAACGGCTATCGAGAATGCCGTGACGGTGTTCAACATCGAGAGCGATGAGGTCAAGGGCCGCATCATCGGCCGCGAGGGCCGCAACATCCGCGCGCTGGAAGCCGCGACGGGCATCGAAATTATTGTCGACGACACGCCCGAAGCAATTATCCTTTCGGGCTTCGACCCCGTGCGCCGCGAAATCGCGCGACTGGCTTTGCATCAGCTCGTTACGGACGGCCGTATCCACCCCGCCCGCATCGAAGAGGTGGTTGCCAAAGTGCAAAAACAAATCGAAGAGGAAATCGTCGAGGTCGGCAAACGCACGACTATCGACTTGGGTATTCACGGCCTGCACCCCGAGCTGATTCGGCTTATCGGCAAGATGAAATACCGTTCGTCTTACGGGCAGAATCTGTTGCAGCATGCCCGCGAAACCGCCAATCTGGCCGGTATTATGGCGGCCGAACTGGGTCTGAATCCCAAAGTGGCGCGTCGTGCCGGATTGTTGCACGACATCGGCAAGGTGCCCGACGACGAGCCCGAACTGCCGCACGCAATCATCGGCATGAAGCTGGCCGAGAAGTACAAGGAGCGGCCGGAGGTTTGCAACGCCGTCGGTGCGCACCACGACGAGGTGGAGATGACCTCGCTCATCGCGCCGATTATTCAGGTATGCGACGCCATTTCGGGTGCACGTCCGGGTGCCCGCCGCGAGGTAGTCGAGAGCTACATCAAGCGTCTGAAAGATGGAGGACATTGCGCTGTCGTATCCGGGCGTCGTGAAGACCTACGCCATTCAGGCCGGTCTCGAGTTGCGCGTT
>CAMWYI010000065.1 GCA_947178455.1 uncultured Alistipes sp.
CGCGACCCCAACCTTGGCAAGGTTGTGCTCTACCAACTGAGCTATTTCCGCATTCTTATTAAATTCGGTCGGAATACTGACGGCCGTCAAAGCACCCGCACTCCGACTTCGGAATACGGGTGCAAAGGTAGACAAAATTTCCGAATATCCAAACAATTCCGAAAAACTGTTGCGGCGAAACGAAAATTTTTCGCCCGAAACATTCGCGCCTAACGGGATTCGAGCACGAACTTCGTCTGTACGTTGTATTCGAGCTTGATGGTCTTGAACTCCACGACCTCCTCTTCGGCGTCCTCTTCAATACCGGCCGCATCTTTCGTCATCATCGCACGCACCATGACCGAATTGTCGTAATAACGCGGCAGCACGTCGCTGTTGGCGTCGTAAATATAAAAACACGGGCCGATTTGCTGGTCGATGGCCTCGGCCAGCGTCCGGGCATTCTCGCGCGCGTTGCGGATGGCTTCGATACGGATTTCGCTCTTGAACTGCGCCAACTTGGAGTGGGTCACTTTCTGAATCGACACGTTGGAGATGTTCAACGCGTCGAGCGCCTGCCACACCTTCGCCACTTCGGCTGCCGAGTTCAGTTTCAGTTGGTATTTGGCTTGGGCTACGGAACTTTTTTTCTTGAAAAACGAACTCGAAAGATTGGCCACTTTCAGCTGTTTTTCGACATCGACCCCCAGCCGTTTCAGTTCGGACACCATTTCATGACGCTGGTTTTCGACCGAGATTTTCCCTTTCGAGTCGCGCTCGTCGAGGACAATCGACAGATAAAATTCGTCGGGCGTCACCTCCCGCTCGGCGTGGCCGTTCACCTGAATGTAGCTCGGATAAGCCTCTTTCGTCTGGGCCGCTGCCGTCATCGCGCACAGCACCCCGACCGTCAATAAAAGAATACGTTTCATGATTTTCCGTTTATTGGTTTGCTTTTATAGAACGTGCCGACCTGTTGATTTATTGTGCCGGCTTGACCGTTCCCGACAACGCGAGCCGCGTTTCGGGTTTTTTGCCCGATGCCGAGGTATAGACCGGCATTATCTTGTACAAGGCTCCGGCATGGCCGCGCGGGTCGAACGTTACGACCACTTCGTCCGTCGCTCCGGGCGCGATAGGCCGTCGGGAAAACGAACTTTTCACACAACCGCACGATGTATCGACCCGCAGGATGACAATGGGTTTGTCCGAGCGGTTTTCGCACCGGAAACGATACGTGCGCGGCGGGTCGTTCTCCGTAATCGAGCCCACGTTGCAGACCGAATCGGGAAAAATCAGCTGCTGCGCCGCAGCGGTATCGGCCGCACAGACCGTCGAGCAGAAGAACAAAAATGCGATTATGAATTTCATGTTTTTATTAGGTAATCTTTTTGTCATGGCGGGCCGCAGCCTGCATTAATCAAACGGTGACGGCGCAGGAACCTTCCGAAGCCGGACAACCGTCCGCCGCGCTAATAAAATCCTCGTTCTTAACGGGGGTGGCCGGTTCGGTCGATTGTCGTGCGAACTCCGTGCCGAACGACGGTGGCACAACCGTTGCGGAACGGTTTGACCGCTTCGCAATCGGGGCAGGCGATGACCGGACGGCCCGTCGCGTCGATGTAGTGCCACGTCCGGCCCAGCTGCACCGCCGCCACGCCTTCGCTGAACTCGAATCCGCAGTCGTACAGCGGCGGAACGACCGTTCGCGTCCCGATGCGGTAGCCCCAGTAGCCGCCCTCGACAAAAAGTTCGGGCACTTCCGGAGTTTCAGGTTCGGCCGTCGGCCCGATTTCTCGTTCCACTTCCTGCCGCGCGGCTTCCAGCAGCCCTGCCAGCTGCGGCAAACCGAGCATCGGACTGAACAGCAGCTGCGCCAGCCGGTAGCGGGCGGCACACCCGCGCCGCTCGAACAGCGCGAGCACCTCTTGCAACGCTTCGTCCGTCGCTATGCGGCTGGGGTCGAACAGCAACCCGTCCCGCTCGCCGTAGCGGTCGAGCAGTTCCGGCGCGATGCACAACGCGTGCAACGCCGTCGCAATCAGCGCGGTCGGATAGTCGTCGAGCGAGGCATCGAAATCGGCGGCCGTGCGTGCCGGATGCTGGTAGGCCGCCGTACCCAGTTCGGGGCTGCGCTCACCGGCGAACTGCGGCAGAAACGCCGCATCCCAGTCGATGAGATGCAGCGCATCGGTCGAATCCGCCAAGATGTTTTCGGGTTTCAGGTCGCCGTGCGCCCTATCGTCCGTGACGAGCGCCAATCCCAGCCGGTCGAAAGCCAGCGACAGGCGCACGAGGCGCGCGGTGTCCCGTTCGCGGGCCGCCTCGAAAATGACGTGCCGCAACGTTTCGCCCTCGACCCAATCGTCCAGCACGACGTCGACCCACACACCCTCGTCGGGCCCCGTGTAGAGGAACAGCTCCCGTTCGCGAAGCCGGTCGCCGTAGATTTCGCGCAAATGCCGCATCGGGTGCCGGTAGCAGCGCAAGGCGCAGGCGCGCCCCTCGTGCACGGCCCGAAAAACGATAGCCGTATTGCCCAACACGTAGTGCAACTGCCCGTTCGGCCGTCGTTCGAGCGACAATTCGCCCAGTGTGCGGGTCACTCCGAGCGGATCCTCCAACGACAGCAGGTATTGGCTCAAAGCGTACATGCTTCCGACGGAGCACCTATCGGCCCGCTACTCGTTGCAATGGCATCCGTGCCCACCGCAATCGCAGGGGTCGGCATGGTCGTGGCCCTCGCAGCCGCAACCGTCGTGGTCGTGTCCGCAGTCGCAGCCCTCGTGGTCGTGGTTGCAGCTGCCGCACGAGCAGCGGCCCTGCAAATCTTCGGGCGTCACGTCGCGCACCGAGACCACCTCGACGGCGAAGTGCAGCGTCTTGCCGGCCATCGGGTGGTTGAAGTCCATCTTCACCGTGTCGGCGCCTACCTCCTTGACGATGCCCACCATGCGGTTGCCCTGCGCGTCGCTCATCGGAATCTGACTGCCCGGATAGAGCATTTCGTCGGCCACCTTGCCGTTGACCATGAAGGTGTTTTTGGGCAGCTCGACCACCGCTTCGGGGATGAACTCGCCGTAACCGTCTTTCGGCGCGAGCGTGAACTCGACGCTTTCGCCCGGCTCCTTGCCGAGAATGGCCTCCTCGAACTTCGGCAGGAGCATCCCCGTGCCGAAGATGAATTCGAGCGGTTCGCCCGGCCGCGACTGATCGGCGATTTGTCCGTCGACGGTCAGTTTGTAGTCCACCCCGACCATCTTATTAGCTTCTACTTTCATCGTTTATGTGTGTTGAATTTTACGCTTCGTGTCGCGCGAGACACAGCCGTTCGGCGCCGCCCCGCCCTGTCGAAGACAAAAGTAGGACTTTTCCCCGCGATTGCCAAAAAATTTCTTAATTTTGCGACAAGAAAAACAGCCTGTTCCTATGGAGTATGATTTCAAGCAGATAGAGGCCAAATGGCAGCAGCGTTGGCGCGACGACCGCACCTATCGGGTGACGGAAGACCCCGCACGTCCCAAATTCTACGTGCTCGACATGTTTCCCTATCCGTCGGGCGCGGGCCTGCACGTCGGCCACCCGCTGGGGTACATCGCCTCCGACATCTTCGCCCGTTACAAACGGTTGAAAGGGTTCAACGTCCTGCATCCGATGGGTTACGACGCCTTCGGCCTGCCTGCCGAACAGTACGCCATTCAGACGGGCCAGCATCCGGCCGTGACGACCGAGCGCAACATCGCCCGCTACCGCGAGCAGCTCGACAAAATCGGCTTCTCGTTCGACTGGGAGCGCGAGGTGCGCACGTGCGACCCCGCCTACTACAAATGGACGCAGTGGGCGTTTCTGCAAATGTACGAGCACTATTACTGCAACGATACGAAACAAGCGCGTCCTATCTCCGAGCTGGTCGACGCTTTTCCTAAATACGGTAATGAGGGGCTGAATGCTGCGTGTACGACCGAACTGCATTTCACGGCCGACGAGTGGAATTCGTGGGACGAAGCGCGCCGCGAGCAGGTGTTGCAGAACTACCGGCTGGCGTTCCGTGCCGACACGATGGTCAACTGGTGCCCGAAACTCGGCACCGTGCTGGCCAACGACGAGGTGCGCGACGGGCTGTCGGTGCGCGGCGGTTATCCCGTCGAACAGAAACGCATGAAACAGTGGCTGCTGCGCGTCACGGCCTATGCCCAGCGGATGCTCGACGGGCTGGACAAGTTGCAGTGGAGCGATTCATTGAAAGAGATTCAGCGCAACTGGATCGGCCGCTCGGTCGGCGCACAGGTATTCTTCGACATCGCCGGTTCCGACCGCAAACTCGAAATTTTCACGACCCGTCCCGACACGATTTTCGGCGTGACGTTCATGGTCATCGCCCCCGAACACGAGTGGGTGGCCGACCTCACGACGCCCGAAAACCGGACGGCTGTCGAGGAGTACATCGCGCAAGCACGCAAACGCTCGGAACGCGAACGCATCGCCGAAACCCGACGGGTGAGCGGCGTCGCGACCGGTTCGTATGCCGTCAATCCGTTCACGGGCAAGCAGATACCCATCTACGTTTCGGATTACGTTTTGGCCGGTTACGGCACGGGGGCTATCATGGCCGTTCCGGCCCACGATTCGCGCGACTATGCTTTCGCTCGCCACTTCGGGCTGGACATCGTGCCGGTGGTCGAGGGCGGCGACCTCTCCGAAAGCTCCTACGATGCCAAAGAGGGCCGGATGATCAACTCCGACTTCCTCGACGGCAAAGACGTCAAGGAGGCTATCGCGCTGATGTTCGACGAGGTGGAGCGTCGCGGATTGGGCAAAAAACTGATAAACTACCGCCTGCGCGATGCGATTTTCTCGCGGCAGCGCTACTGGGGCGAGCCGTTCCCGATTTTTTATAAGAACGACACCGCTTATCCGCTGGCTGCGGAGAAACTGCCGCTCCAGCTGCCGCCCGTCGCCGACTTCGGCCCGACGGAGCAGGGCGAACCGCCGCTGGCCCGCGTGCAGGGCTGGGCGACGCCCGAAGGCTATCCCTACGAGCTGTCGACCATGCCGGGATTCGCAGGGTCGTCGGCCTACTACCTGCGCTACATGGATCCGCACAACGACAAGGCGCTGGTCAGCCGCGAGGCCAACGAATACTGGCGTTCGGTCGACCTCTACGTCGGCGGCATCGAACACGCGACGGGTCACCTCATGTACTCGCGTTTCTGGAACATGTTTCTCTACGATTTGGGCTATGTCTGCGAGGAGGAGCCGTTCCGCAAGCTGGTCAATCAGGGCATGATTCAGGGCCGCTCGAACTTCGTCTACCGCGTCGTGGGCACCGACAAATTCGTGTCGCTGGGGCTGAAAGACCAGTACGAGACGCAGGAAATCCACGTCGACGTCAATCTGGTGAAGAACGACGTGCTCGACACCGAAGCGTTCCGCCGCTGGATGCCCGATTTTCAGAATGCCAAATTTATCCTCGAAGACGGTAAGTACATTTGCGGCTGGGCGGTCGAGAAGATGTCCAAGTCGATGTACAACGTCGTCAATCCCGACTACATCGTCGAGCATTACGGCGCCGACACGCTGCGCATGTACGAAATGTTCTTGGGGCCGCTCGAACAGTCCAAACCTTGGGATACCAACGGCATCGACGGCGTGCACAAATTCCTGCGCCGTTTCTGGCGTTCGTTCTTCCGCGACGGCGCGTTCGGCGTGAGCGACGAACCGGCCACCGAACAGGAGCTGCGCACGCTGCACAAGACCATCAAGAAAGTGAGCGAGGACATCGAGAATTTCTCGTTCAATACGTCGGTCGCCGCTTTCATGATTTGCCTCAACGAGCTGGGCGAGTGCAACAAACGGCAGATTCTCGAACCGTTGGTCGTGCTGCTGGCTCCGTTCGCACCGCACATCGCCGAAGAGCTTTGGTCGTTGCTGGGCCATGCGGCGTCGGTTTGCGACGCCGCCTACCCGACCTACGACGAGCAGTACCTCGTGCAGCGTTCGTTCGAGTACCCCGTATCGGTCAACGGCAAGCTGCGCTTCCGCAAGGAGTACGCCCTTTCGCTGACGCCCGCCGAGATTCAGACGGCAGTGCTCGCCGAACCCGAAGCCCAAAAATGGCTCGACGGCAACACGCCGAAAAAAGTAATCGTCGTTCCCGGTAAAATCATCAACATCGTCCTCTGATTATGAAACGTTCCGCATTGTTGCTCATGGCACTGGCACTGACTTTCGGCGCATCGGCGCAGTCCGCGAAAGAGCCCGCGAAAGCCCCCGACCGCGTGCTGAAAATCTGGGACAACACGACCGCGCCCCACTCCAACGGCATCGCGACGCCCGAAAAATCGGTCGATGCCGGTCGGGTGGCGGATGTTTCCGAAGCGACGCTCTCCATTTTCACGGCCGACCCGTCCGCTGCTACGGGACAGGCCGTCGTCATCTGCCCGGGCGGCGGATACGTGCGGCTGGCCATGGAACACGAAGGCTACCAAATGGCCCGCTGGTTCGCCGCGAACGGCATCACGGCCGCCGTACTCAAATACCGCATGCCCAACGGCCACTGCGAGGTGCCGTTGGAGGATGCCGAACAGGCCCTGCGCATCATGACGGGGCTCGAAGCCGGTGCGGAGGGCTTCACGTCCGACCGCGTGGGCATCGCCGGCTGTTCGGCCGGCGGACACCTCGCCGCCATGACTTCGACCATGGGGGCCGTGCGTCCGGCGTTCTCGATTCTGTTCTATCCCGTCATCACGGGCGAGGCGGGCCGATGCCACAAAGGGTCGTTCGACAGCCTGCTGGGCACCGACCGCACCGAAGAACAGACGGCTTATTTCTCGTTGCAGAACCGCGTAACGGATACCACGCCGCCCGCGCTGCTGCTGCTCTCGGACAACGACCGCACGGTGCCGCCTATCAGCAGCATATCCTACTATAATGCACTCAAAGCACACGGCATCGCGGCTTCGATGCACATCTACCCGTCGGGCGGTCACGGTTGGGGCATCCGCGCCGAATTCCCCTATCGGGCCGAATGGCAGCGGGCCGTGCTGGACTGGCTGAAAACATTGAACCACTGATACTGAAATGGCAGACAACACCATTCTGACCCGCTTGGACGGGTTGAAACTCAAATACGAGGAGACGGGGCAGAAGCTCACCGACCCCGAAGTCATCGCCGACGTCAAGCAGTTCGTACAGCTCACGAAAGAGTACAAGGAGCTGGAACCGATTATCGAATCGTCGGAGCGTTACCGCACGGCGCTGGCCAATCTGGCCGAAGCCAAAGACACGCTCGTCAACGACAAGGACGAGGAGATGCGCGAAATGGCGCGCGAGATGATTGCCGAACTCGAACCCGAAATCGCCCGCTTGGAGGAGGAAATCAAGCTGTTGCTCATCCCCAAAGACCCGCAAGACTCGAAGAACGCCATCATGGAGATTCGCGGCGGCACGGGCGGCGACGAGGCGGCGCTCTTCGCGGGCGACCTGCTGCGCATGTACACCAAGTACATCGAATCCAAAGGCTGGCGGTACGAAATCACTTCGTTCTCCGACGGCGCGGCGGGCGGCTACAAGGAGGTGGTGCTCAAAGTGACGGGCCAAAACGTCTACGGCACGCTGAAATACGAATCGGGCGTGCACCGCGTGCAGCGTGTGCCGCAGACCGAGACGCAGGGCCGCGTCCACACGTCGGCCGCGTCGGTGGCCGTGCTGCCCGAAGCCGAAGAATTCGACGTCGAAATCTCGATGAACGATGTCCGCAAGGATATTTTCTGCGCCAGCGGGCCGGGCGGCCAGTCGGTCAACACGACCTATTCGGCCATTCGGCTGACCCACATCCCGACGGGTATCGTCGTGCAGTGCCAAGACCAGAAATCGCAGCTGAAGAATTTTGACAAAGCGTTCGAGGAGTTGCGCACGCGCGTGTTCAACCTCGAATACTCCAAGTACCTCGACGAAATCGCCTCGAAGCGCAAGACGATGGTTTCGACGGGCGACCGTTCGGCCAAAATCCGCACGTACAACTACCCGCAGGGACGCATCACCGACCACCGCATCAACTACACGATTTACAACCTGTCGGCCTTCATGGACGGCGACATTCAGGACTGCATCGACCAGCTCATCGTGGCCGAGAATGCCGAACGGCTCAAAGAGAGCGAATTGTAGCGCGCAATAATTCGGCCCGTGTTCCGTTAGACAGAGAAACGAGACATGCGAATTTTTATTCAGAAGTTGTTGTTGCTCACGGCAGTCGGGTCGGTTGCGGGTTTTTCGGTCGACGCACGGGCCCAGCAGCCGCTCTACATCGTCAACGGAGTGCCGACCGCCGAGAATATCGCGCAGATTCCGCCCGAAGACATCGAACGCATCGAAACTCTGCCCGCCGACGAGGAGAGCATCGCCCGTTACGGCGAGCAGGCCTCGCACGGCGTCGTGCTGGTGACCTTGCGTTACGACGAACCGGCCCGTTTCGAGGCCGGCGGACTGACGTTCGGCGAGTACATCGCCCGCGAGGTCAAATGGAACGCCGACGAACCGGCCGCACGGGTCGTGTTGCGTTACACGGTTACGCCCGAAGGTCGGGCCGTCGTCACGGCCGAACTCGAATCGACCGACAGCCGGCTCAAACGGCGGGTGCTGAAAGCCGTCGAAAAAGCTCCTGCATGGCGGCCGGCCACCAAAGCGGGCCAGCCCGTCGCCAGCGAGGGGGTGCTGCGCATCCAGCTACCCGAAGGCAAACGCATGCCGCGCCAGCTGGAATTGGTCATTCGATGATTGTCGAACAAGGCAAACCGGTTGCTCTATGCAAGGATTTTTTCACTTCTGCGTTCTTACTGCATTGACTTTGAATGCTTTGTCTTGTTTCCGAAACGAAGTTCCGCCGTCGGCCGAAATCCGAACGCCGGAATCGCTCGAAGCACAACGGGCCGCCAACACCATTCTGATAAAATTCGTAAAACTCAACAAGAACGACGAACGCTACTATTTGGACATAAGCCGCGAAGATGCGTTGAAATTGGGCGTACCCGCCCAGTTTTACGACCGAGCCGTCCAAGACATCGAAACGACGAATCGTTATATTCAACGCTACCGATGGGACGAACAATGGCATAAACGATACGCATCGTTCAACAAAAATCTCGAAGAAATCACACTGCAAATAACGGATCCTTCCGAATGGACTGCTGAATAAAGATGAAAACCAACTCGTTATCCGCTTGGATTTTGGCCGTGCGGCCGTATAGTTTGGGCAATGCCGTCATCCTCGTGGGGGTCGCTTCGGCACTGGCCGCCGCCGACGGCGGATTCCATTGGCTGCCCGCCCTGTTGTGCCTGATTTTCGCCGTCGCGATGCAGTGCACCGCCAATTTGGTCAACGACCTGTGGGACTTTCTGAAAGGAGCCGACCGGCCCGACCGTTTGGGCCCCGACCGTGCGTTCGCCAAAGGCTACATCACCCTTCCCGCCATGCGAACCGGCATCGCCGCCTGCACCCTCGCCGCGTGTCTCGCCGGTTGCGGCCTGCTCGCGTGGGCCATGCACGCCGGTATCCTGCGCTACGGCGGTTGGGAGCTGGTAGCCGTCGGGGTCGCCTGCATCGTCTTCGCCTACTTCTACACCGCCGGACCCTATCCACTGGCCTATCACGGATTGGGCGACGCGGCGGTCATTCTTTTCTTCGGGCTCGTGCCCGTGACATTTACCTATTTCTTGCAGACCTGCACGTGGTCGGCGCCGAGCGTCGTCGTGGAGCTGGCGTG
>CAMWYI010000066.1 GCA_947178455.1 uncultured Alistipes sp.
TGTAGAGCCGTTTCTCGGGCCCGTCGGCCCTCGGAGTGCAGGCGTAAGCGGCGCATTTCGCGCAAAGCAAGGTCAAAAATTTCTTCACGTCGTATTCGGAAGTAGGGAGTCGGTTAAATTCCTATTTTTCTTGTTGTTTTAAGTGTAAAACTTTTCATCCGAAAAACAAAGATAGTAAGAAAATTTTTCAAAACAACAATTTTGCGTAATAAAATTTATTTTGGTCTTTCGGCGAACGAGCGGGTCGTGCCATGCTGGCGGTCGATGGAGGCCCGATTCAGCGCTTTTATTTACAAAGGGCTCGTAAATAAAATTATTTACTTATCTTTGTGTTCATAAAAGTTACGTGCGGATTATGAGCAGCTCCTTATTCAGACAGGCGGACGAACGGAACCGAGCCGCGCTTATCAAGCAGCAGATTATCAATCAGTATATCGTCGGCGGCGATTCGAGCATCACCGAATTGAGCAAGGCGCTGATGTTGAGCGTGCCGACCGTGACCAAATTTCTGGGCGAGCTCATCGAGGAGGGATTCGTCTACGACTACGGCAAACAGGGCAACGTGGGCGGCCGCCAGCCCAACATCTACGGACTGAACCCCGATGCGGGCTATTTCATCGGGGTGGAGCTGCGCAAGGACACGGTGCAGCTGGCCGCGACCAACTTCAAGGCCCAAGTCGTGGCCACCCGCGAGGAACGCTATGTCATGGCGGGCGACCCGCTCGAAGCGGCCGACCAGCTCTGCACGGTTATCCGGTCGTTCATCGTGCGTCAGAATCTGCCCCACGAGAAGATTCGGGCCGTCGGCGTCAGCATTTCGGGCCGCGTGAATCCCGATACGGGGTACAGCTACAACTACTTTTTCGTCGAGGAGCAGCCGCTGGTCATGCTGCTCGAAGAGCGGCTGGGCTATACGGTCTACATCGAAAACGACACGCGGGCTGCGACCTACGGCGAATATATCTCGGGCGTGGGCAACAACGAGAAAACGATGCTCTACATCAACGCCGGCTGGGGGCTGGGGCTGGGCATGATTCTCGACGGCAAATTGTTTTACGGCAAATCGGGTTTTTCGGGCGAGTACGGCCACTTCCCGCTGCTCGACAACGAGGTCATTTGCCGCTGCGGCAAGCGGGGGTGCTTGGAAACAGGGGCTTCGGGGTCGGCCGTGCACCGCATTTTCCTCGAAAAACTCGGCGAAGGACGCATCTCGATGCTTTCGGACAAATACAAGGAGGGCATCGAAATCACACTCGAAGATATTTTGGCGGCGGTGCTCAAAGAGGATGTGCTGGCTATCGAAATCATGGAGTCGGTGGGCCATACGCTGGGCAAGGCGCTGGCCGGATTAATCAATATGTTCAATCCCGAACTCATCGTGCTGGGCGGCACGCTGGCCACCACGCGCGACTACCTGATGCTGCCGGTCAAGAGTGCAATCAATAAGTATTCGCTGCGCATGGTGAGCAAGGATACCGAAATCAAATTCTCGAAACTCGGCGAGAGTGCGGGTGTGGTGGGCGCCTGTCTGCTGGCCCGCAGCAAGTCGCTGCGCCTGTTGTAGCGCGGCGCGACGACGTACACGAAAGGAAATAACCTGAAAGAATTTATAAAACGATGCAACAAAAAACCGTTTCTCCGCTGCGCTGGATTCCTACGGCCTATTTCGCCATGGGACTTCCGCTGATTCTGTTGAATCTCGTGGCACCCCTGATGTTCAGCGATTTCGGAATCAGCGACACGCAGGTGGCCTTTTGGACCTCGCTGCTCATTCTGCCTTGGTCGTTGAAGCCGTTTTGGAGCCCTCTGATGGAGATGTACCGCACGAAAAAGTTTTTCGTGGTCACGACGCAGCTCCTGTCGGGCGTTTCGCTCGCGCTGGTGGCAATGGCCCTGCCGCTGCCCGATTTCTTCCCCTATGTCGTGGCTATCATGGCCGTTATCGCTTTCAGCGGCGCGACGCACGACATCGCGCTCGACGGCGTTTACATCCACGAACTCTCCAAGACGCAGCAAGCCCAATATATCGGCTGGCAGGGCGCCTTTTATAACATCGCCAAAGTGACGGCGATGGGCGGTCTGGTCTATTTGGCCGGTGTGCTGGAATCGCAAATCGGGGCTTTGTATGCTTGGATGACGATTATGGGCATCTGCGGCGCGATTCTGGTGCTGCTGGGACTCTATCACCTGCGCATGCTGCCGAGCGGCGGCGGTGCGGCGGCTCATGCGGACGGCACTCTGGCCGCCACGATGCGCGAAACGGGACAAGTGTTCTTGCAGTTCTTCCGCAAAAAGTACATTTGGATTTACATCGCCTTCATCGTCTGCTACCGTTTTGCCGAAGGGCTGGTCATCAAAATCGTTCCGCTTTTCTTGAAAGCGCCCATCGCGGAACAGGGCATGGGCCTGACCAAAAACGACATCGGATTGTACTACGGCACGTTCGGCGTGGTGGCGTTTATCGTCGGCTCCATTTTGGGCGGTTATTTCATCTCTTGGCGCGGCTTGCGCAAGGCATTGTTCCCGCTCTGCTGCATCTTCAACATTCCCTTTGCGGTTTACGCTCTGTTGGCATGGATGCAGCCGTCGAATCCCGTGCTGGTGTGCGGGGCAATCGTGTTCGAGTATTTCAGTTACGGGTTCGGATTCGTGGGCCTCACGCTCTTCATCATGCAGCAGGTGGCTCCGGGAAAACACCAAATGGCCCATTATGCGTTCGGATCGGCTTTGGCCAATTTGGGCGTCATGTTGCCCGGGATGATTAGCGGCGCTATCAGCGATGCGGTCGGTTATCGGGCGTTCTTCTTTTGGGCGCTGTTGGCTACCGTTCCGGCGTTCCTGATTACTTGGTTCGTGCCGTTCACCTATCCCGACGAAAAGACGGCGGCTGCCGCAAACGAAGAGTAAAGGTTTCCGCGACCGCGACCGCTCTCCGCAGAGCGGCCGTCGAAGTCGGGCCGGAAATCGCAGGCGGCAGGGTTCGGCCTTGCGCAACCGGTCGTCCGAAAGCTGCGGGTGCATTCAAGCACCCGCAGCTTATTTTCGTTTCGCGGCGAAATCTTCGGGAATGGGGTAGTTCACCGACGGCTTGTGCATCCGGTGCATCACCTCGTCCAACTGTTTCACCAACTGCGGGTGCTCTGCGGCCAAATCGTGCTCCTCGCGCGGGTCTTCGGCGATGTTGTACAACTCCAGCGGGGCTCCTTTCCGTACCGTGACGCATTTCCAGTCGCCATAGCGCACGGCCCGCTGCTTGCCCGGAAACTCCCAGTAGAGGTAGCGGCGGTCGGTGTCCGCCTCGCCGCCGAAAAAGAGCGGCGAAATATCCATGCCGTCCGTATCGGGAACGACGGCATCTTCGCTGCCCGTCAGTGCGGCCAATGTCGGCATGAAGTCGGGAAAATAGACCTGATTCGTCAGCTGGCGGGCCGGTACGCGACCGGGTTGATTGACGATGAGCGGCACTTTGATGCCTCCTTCGTAGAGCTGCCCTTTGTGCCCTTTCAGACCGGCGTGGCAGTTCAGTTCACTGACGGGAGCCATGACCGCAGCCCCGTTGTCGGACGCGAAGATGACGAGCGTATTTTCGCGCAGCCCCAAACGGTCGAGCGTGCCCAGCAGCCGTCCGATGTTATAGTCCATGTGCGTCACCAGCGAAGCGTAGCGTTTCGTGTTGAGCGACCACTCCCCGTGCTCGTCGTACCACGACGTGTCGTCGATGTTGTAGGGTTCGTGCGGTGCATCGTAGCCGACGAAAAGGAAGAACGGCCGATTTCGGTTGCGGTGGATGAACGCAATGGCGTCGTCCGTAGTAATCTCCGTATTGTGCCGCACGTGCGCATCGTGGGCATTTTCGCGGATGCAGATGAGACTATCGCCCGCGAAACGGTAGTAGGGATAGTAGTAGGGGTCGTTGCTGTACACGGTCGAGATGGTCCAGCCGTAGAATTCGTCGAATCCCCGATGGTTGGGGGCCGAGCCCGGGTCGTAGCCATCCAGATGCCACTTGTTCACGAGACACGTGCGGTAGCCCGCCGTCGAAAGGACGGTGCCCAGCGTGGTGTCCTCCGGCAGCAGATTGGCGCGCCGCACGAGAATCGTATCGCCGCGCGACGACACTTTTTTGCCTTCGATGCCTCCTTCGTAGCAGAAATTGTCGCGGATGCGCGTATTGCCGCTGTTCTTGCCCGTCATCAGCGCACAGCGCGAGGGCGAGCTGATGCCGCTGCCGGCATAGGCTTGGGTGAAGCTGGTTCCCGTGCGGGCCAGCCGGTCGATGTTCGGGGTTCGGATGTAAGGGTTTCCGTAGCAGGAGAGGTCGCCGTAGCCCATATCGTCGGCCAAGATGAAGAGGATATTTGGGCGTTCGGGCGTGGCTGGTTGCGTTTGCTCGGGGGAGTCGGACGCTTGCACCGCAGGCGTAAGCAGCGCTCCCGCCGCAAATAGCAAATCTCGTGTGGGTTTCATTGGTTCGTGTTTTTGTTTAGCTGCGATTACGAAGTTACGAAATTATCGTGAACTTCGCTGAAAAACTCCGGCCGGGTGATAAAAAAACCGCCGAATTTCACAAATTCAGCGGTTTTCATCGTTTTGTTCGTGTGGTACCACCGGGAATCGAACCAGGGACACAAGGATTTTCAGTCCTTTGCTCTACCAACTGAGCTATGGCACCATCCGCAATCCGAAAAACGCACGATTGCATGCGGAAATTTTCCGATTGTGATGCAAAGGTAATCAAAATTTCCGTAAGTCCAAATTCCTTGCCCGTTTTTTTCTTGGTGTGTATTCGCTACGATACAACAAAAAGAGCCGCCCTTGCGAGGGCGGCTCTTGAAAAATCGTCTATCCGAACGACCTACATGGGGTTCTGGTCGGAAGCGGGAATCATCTTGTTGTTCTCGATTTCGGAGAGCGGCAGCTGATAGCGCAGCGTGGTATTCTCCTGCTCGACTTTGAGTTTGCCGGCATCGAGGTGGTTGTTGTTGGCTTTGCCCCACGTAGCGTCTGTACGGTCGACGGGGATGTTGAGACGACGGTTGTCGAGGTACTCCATACCTTCACCCCAGAACTCTACGCGCTTCTGGAAGTTGATTTCCTCTAACAGATCGGCTTTTTCCGAAACAGGGCATGTGTAGCTCGGCTGACGGGTCTGCATGAAACTTTCGAGTTCGGTGACGGCCGAAGCATCGCCTTTGTGGGCCAAAGCCTCGATTTTCATCAGATAGGCCTCTTCCGAACGCAGGTAGATGTAGTCACCCAATTCCCAGCCGTCGAAGTTTCCAGCAAGAATGTTGTCGCGGCCGGTACCGATGAATTTTACGGACTGGTATTCTACATTCGCAGCATATTTGGTGTCGCGCAACAGCGTTACGCGCTTGCCGTTATTGTCGATACCCGTCGAACGGTCGCAGCAGAACCACTGCAAACGGATATCGTCGTCGGCAATACGGTCCACCAGCGGTTTGAATCCGGCGCGCCATACGCCGATACCAGCATAGCCGTCACCATATGCGTCCATCTGCGAGAACCATGACATGTAGACAGTCGTGTTGTCAGAGGTGATGTCGGAGCCGAATACGACGTCGGACAATGTCAGATTGCTGAAACCTTGGAGGATTTCGTTTTCGGTCGTCAGCACGGGATAGTTATCGATAACGACCTGTGCATACTTGATAGCATCGTCCCAGTTGTGCATAATCATGTGGGCGCGGGCCAAGTACAACGCAGCTACGCAACCATCGAAATCGGTAGGCGAAGCCGTCTTTGTCATGCCGATTTCTTTGAAGATGTCGCACGATGTTTCGAGGTCGCCCATCAGCTGTTCGTGAACTGCAGCTACGGTGCTACGAGGTTGCTGGCCTGTGATGGTCTCGGTGACAATGGGTACGCAAAGCTCTTGCGACCAGTCGTACTTGGCACCTTTGCCCCACTTCGTATCGTCGGCACCTACATAGTAGGAGAACTGATAGAGGTAGGTGAGCTGCAGGTAAGCATAACCGCGCAGACCGAGTGCGATAGCCTTGTATTTGAGCACGGCCGGATTGGTCTCATCTTCGTCGATGGTGGCAAGAATCTGATTGCAGTTGTCGATAATGCGATAGTATTCCGACCAGCGGTTATTCGTCGGAGTATAGTTTTCGGCACCGTAATCAAGCAGATAGTGATAAAGACTCATGCCGAAACGGCCGGTCATGACCATATCGTTGCCCATGAGCGAGGTCAGGTAGTCGAAACTCTTTTGGCCGAAGTAATTGTGATCGAGATTCGTACGATAATAGCTTTGCAGGTCGTTGTACATGCCGTTGACCTGAGCTGCGAACACCTTATCGGGATTTTCGGCTGCGATTTCGTTTTTCTGACCCTCCGTCAGGTAAGCCGTTACGTCGGCATCCTCGCTACACGAAGAGAAGAGTGCTGCGAAAGAGACCGCCAAGAGGCTCCAAATTATCTTTTTCATATTGATTCGCTATTTTTCGGATTAGAACGTAAGGTTGACACCGCCGGAGATGACGCGTAAGGGCGAGTAACCGCCGTAGTTGTCGTTGCTGCCCGATACCGAAACACGGGGATCGAAGCCTTGGCGTGCGGAGCAGAGCGCCACATTGTCGGCAGTCACGAAGATACGGATGCCGCCGATGCCCAATTTGTTCATCCACTGTTTGGGGAACGAGTATCCGAGCGTTATGTTACGCAGGCTGAAGTAGGAAGCCTTGACCAAGTGTACGTCCGAACGCTGCGTATAGGAATTCGACGTGGTGTTGGCGTTCCAAATGGGGAACTCACCCTTGCCCGTTGCGGGGTCGAACGTCTTCCACATATCTTTGTGGTGACCTACGTAGAACGAGGCCGACATACCGTCGAGGTAGCTGTAATCGTAAGCCCAACCACCGATTTGGAAAGCCGTAGCCACTGACAGGTCGATGCCCTTATAGGTCAGCGACATGTTCAGACCGCCGGAGAAATCGGGCAGTGCCGATTTGCCGAGATAGTACTTCGTAGCATTGGAATAAGTACCGGTCGTCTCCTGACCGATGACGTTGCCTTCGTCGTCGAGCGTATCCGTGTACCACATGGGAGCACCGTTTTCGGTCATGCCGGCATACTTATAGGTGTAGTACTCGTAGCGGCTCTTACCTTCCATGAGTTTGAAGTTGCCCGAAACGATACCGTCCTCGCGGTTCTCTTCCGGCAGGGTCAGAATCTTGTTCTTGTAATGCGAGCCTACGAGCGAAACCGTCCACTTCAAATCCTTGCGGTTCATGATGTCGACGTTGACCTCGAACTCGACGCCCTGATTGCTCATCGCACCGAGGTTCTCCCAGTTGTAGGGGCGTCCGGCCGAAGTGCTCAACGTCTTTTTGAACAGCATGTCGTCGGTCTTGCGGTAGAAATACTCCACCGAACCGTAAACGCGGTTTCCGAGACGGAAGTCGAGGCCCACGTCCCAAGTCTTCTGCTTCTCCCACGTCAAATCGGGATTGCCATAGAAAATGGGTGCGTAACCCAACGAGGAACCGTCCCAAGTAACTGCGTACTGGTCCTGATAAGGCGTATAACCATAGGCATAACCCGGCAGAATCGACTCGTTACCCTGCGTACCGTAGGATGCACGGAGTTTCAGGTCGTTGAGCCAGCTCGAAGCACTCTTCATGAAGCCCTCCTGCGAGAGACGCCATGCGACGCCGACGGACCAGAAGTTGCCCCATTTGTCGAGGAAACGCGAGGTGCCATCGCGACGGAAAGCGGCCGATACATAGTATTTATGTGCATAGTCGTAGTCGGCCATAGCGAAATAACCCTCGATGTTGTGGTTTACGTTGTAGCTTTCGATATACTGCAAGCTACCGCCGTTGCTCAATTCGGGGTTCAGCGGGTTGAAGAAGTTGGTCTTCTGACCTTCGAATATCGTACCTTTGTATTTGAAATACTCATGGCCGATTTTGGCAGCGATGTTATGTTCATCCACCGTTTTCGAGTAGGAGAGAATCTGGTTGAAGTTGCTCGTCATGTCGTTGGCACTCGTCTTCGTACCGCGACCGCCGAACGACTGACCGTCGCCGATGGTCGGCGTATAGTAGGTCGTACCGTGCTCGTTGGTATAGTCGTAGCTGTAATTGGCCGTAAAGGTGAAGTCTTTGAGGAACTTGACCTCTACATAAGCACGCGACGTCAGGTTGTGATACTCCGACTTGCGGATATCTTCTTTGAGGTTGGCGATGACATTCTGGTTCGTAGCAGTCGGACGCTTGGTGGTGCCGTCCGTCTCGCCGTTACCGCCGTCCCACATGGGTTTGCCGTTAGCGTCGAGTTTCAGATTACCCTCGGCGTCGTAAGCGTGTACCGGGAAGATGGGTGCCCAGCTGCGTGCTACCTCGAACGGGTTGGAGGCGCGGCCGGTTACATCGTTCAGACCTTTTTGCGTAGCTTTCGAGTAGGCGAGGTTCATGCCCACTTTCAACCAAGGTTTCAACTGCGAGTTGAGGTTCACGCGCGACGAGAAACGCTCGAACGACGACCCCAGTACATACGAATCGTTGTCCAAATAACCCAGCGAAACGTAATAGTTCGTGCGATCGGTACCGCCCGATGCCGAAGCGTTGTACTCCTGACGGAACGAATTTTTGAACATAGCGTCGGCGAACGTATCGTTGTAGCGCAGACGGGCATTGGGATTGAGCAGACCGTCGGTGCCTACCAAATACTCGCCCTGCGGAATGATGAAAGCGTTGTAATTACCCAGTTCGCCGAGCAGTTTTTGCGATGCGTAGAGCGATGCACTTTCGATGTCCATCGGAGCTATTTGGCCGGCAGGATTGCCTGCATAGGCCGTGTTGCGGATACCGTACCACGTCATGCGATAGAATTCGCCCGGGTCGGTCACCATGTCGTAATCCTTGTAAGCACGCTGGCTGACGCCCCATGTGCCTTGGAATTGCACGGTCATGCGATCGCGCTGGCCTGTCTTGGTCGTCACCATCACCACGCCGTTGGCAGCACGCGAACCGTAGAGCGAGTTGGACACAGCATCTTTCGATACGGAAATCGACTGAATGTCGGCGGGGTTGATGTCGGACAGCTTGCCGTTGAAAGGTACGCCGTCGACTACAATCAGGGCACTGTTCGAGGCCGAGAGCGAGCCGATACCACGAATCATAATCGAAGCATCGCTACCGGGCTGGCCCGTACTGTTGAATACTTGAAGACCGGCTACGGCGCCTTCCAGCGCGTTGGAAATCGAAGCAACCTGCGAGTTCTTGATAATGTCGGCTTTTACATTGCTGACCGAACCTACCAAGTCCTGCTTGCGCTTGGTGCCGAACGCGACGATTGTTACGTCGTCGATGGCTTGCGTTTCTTCATCCAAAGCGATTTGGAATTTGGTTTTGCCGGCGATGGCCACCGACTTGGTCTGGTAACCGATGAACGAT
>CAMWYI010000067.1 GCA_947178455.1 uncultured Alistipes sp.
GCCATAGGTTCCGGCCGAATCGACCTGCACCCTATCGCCCGCACCGGCCTGTTCGGCCAAGCGGCGCAAGACGGCTTCGGCCGCCGGAGAGCGGCAGATATTGCCGAGACAGACGAAAAGAATCCGTGTTTTCATAACACAAAGATAACGATTCTTCGCATTTTGCGACAAAAAGCCGACAAACGGAACAAAAATAATCGGTTTTTGCAATGTTCTTGTTTTTGAAAAAATCATAACTTTGTCCCGTCAATTTCAGAACAAAAGCCATGAAACGTATCGGTATATTGTTGGCCGTATTGGCCCTCACGGTCTCGGCGGCAAAAGCGCAGGAGCTTCCCAAGCAGGTTAACAACGTCGAAATTCTCGATTTGGAGAAAAATCCGACGAAACTCCCCCACTTCGGCGAAAAAAATCTGATGATTTTCTATATCGACCCCCAAGCACGTAAACAGAACGAGGCGTTCACCTACGAGCTGGAAGAGACGCATCGGGCCGACAGCCCCGAAATCTACGGATTCGGCATCATCAACACCAAAGATGCATGGTATCCAGATAGTTTCATTCGAGGAATTGCGCGGAAACGCACCGCCAAAAACGGAGCGTTGGTACTTATCGACGACAATCGTATTCTGCCGCAGGCATGGGGCTTGGGCGACTGCAACGACCGATTCGTCCTGCTGTTCATCGACAAAGCGGGGAAACTGGTCTTCATGCGCAAGGGCGAACTTTCGGAGCAGGACAAGCAGGATTTTTATAAAGTAATCGACCGATACAAATAATCGGCTGATCGGCTCCGAAAACGTCGACCACGAACATCTCCGAACCCGTTTGACGGATTATGGCGAATGCAGAGACGACAAAGCGTAGAGCGGCGAAAATCAAAACACGCAGCCGGTTCAGCGTATGGCTGACCATCTATCTGTACGGGGTACTGATTATTCCCAACTGCATCCTCGCCTGTACCGAACACTACTCGATTTGGAGCACCGAAGCGCTGATTCTCCTGCCGCTGGGCTTCTACATGATGTGGAGCGTCGCCCTGCGGCGTTCGGGCATCATGATTTGGCTCGCGTTTCCTTTCTACTTCGTGTCGGCGTTTCAAATCGTATTGCTATACCTGTTCGGCAATTCGGTCATCGCTACCGACATGTTCACCAACCTGCTGACGACCAATCCGGGCGAAGCGGGCGAATTACTGGCGAACATTTATCCGGCGGTCATGCTGGTCATCGTCATTTACGTGCCGCTGCTGTGGCTTGCGGCCCGCGAAATAGCCCACCGCCGCTACCTCACCCGCACGGCCCGCATCATCACGGGGTTGACGGGAGGTGCGCTTTTCGTCATCGGGACGCTGCTGCTATGGCCCGCCTACCGCACGAGCGAAGAGAAACACGTGCTGCGCGACGAAATTTTCCCGATCAACGCATTCTACAACATGGGCGTATGCGGTTCGGAACTGCGCAAAACATTCCGATTCACCGAAACTTCGGCCCGATTCACCTATGATGCGGTGCGCACGGACAGCCTGCCCCAGCGCGAAATCTATGTCTACATCATCGGCGAGGCCTCGCGAGCCATGAATTGGCAACTCTACGGCTACGAGCGCAAAACGACGCCCGAACTGATGCGAAAGAGCTCGGTTGTCGTATTCCGCAACGTGCTGACCCAGAGCAACACCACGCACAAGAGCGTGCCGCTGTTCCTGTCGTCCGTCGCGACCGGCGAACACGACGAAATCTACCGCCGCAAAGGATTGCCCGCCTTGTTCAACGAAGCGGGATTCGAGACGTGGTTCATCTCCAACCAATCGCCGCAAGGTGCGATGATAGACCATTTGGCCCACGACGCCAAACATATCCGGTACCTTTCATCGCCCCGACACGACCTCCAACTGCTCGACGAAATGCGGCACTGCATCGAGCAAAGCCATTCGCAGAAGCTCTTTTTCATCCTGCACTGCTACGGGTCGCATTTCAGCTACCACCAGCGTTATCCGCAAGAGTTCGCGCTGTTTCGTCCCGACGACGATGTCGCCATTGCGGCCGCCCATATCGAATCGCTCCGCAACGCTTACGACAATTCCATTCGCTATACCGACCACTTTTTGTCCCGAACCATCGATTACCTGCACTCGCTCAACGGCACCGCATCGGCCCTGCTCTACTGTGCCGATCACGGCGAAGACCTTTTCGACGATGCACGGGGCCGGTTCCTGCACGCCTCGCCCACCACGACGGTCTACCAGCTTTATGTAGCCTCGTTGGCGTGGTTCTCGCCGGATTACCGAAAGGCCTTTCCGCATAAAATCGCAGCGGCACAGTCGAATACCAAAAGTGCGACGACGACGCATGCCATGTTCCACACGATAGCCGACATGGCTTCTATCCAAGGGCGTCATCTCGACCGTTCGGTGTCGCTGGTCAGTCCGGAGTTCGACCGCACGGCACCCCGTTACTATCTGAACGACCACAACGAAGCGGTCCCGTTCCGCAAAACGGGGCTCATCGAATTCGACGAAATCGTATTCCGGCGGTTCGGCATCGAGCCTTGAATCGGGCGCTAACGACGACGGCACCCCGCACTGCACAACACGCGGTGGGTTCCGAACAGCGCCAGCCCTCCATAAAGCACTATCAATAGCAATAATATGCGGATTTCGGGCAGCACCTCCGCAAGGGTCGCACCCATCGAACGGATGCGAATGAAGCCCTCGACGCCCGAACTGCTCGGTAGGAGTTGTCCGAGCCGATAGAGCCAGTCGGGCATTCCCTCGCGCGGAAACGACACGCCGCTCAACATCAGCACCGGAATCGACGTCCACAGCAGAAGCAACAACGAACTTTCCCGCGTGCGGAACAGCAGCGACAATGCCAGACCGAACGCAATCGCGGCCGCAAGATAAATCGCCGTGAAAACGACGACCGCACCGGTCGTACCGTTGTCCGGGTAGTGGAACAATTTGTAGTGCACGCCGAGTATGTAGCAGACCGTGACGCCGTAAATCAGGAGATAAACCGCTGCCCGTCCCACGACGATAGGCAACGTGGACATCCGGTCGCGTCCGGCCGGGCACAAACGGCGATAGAGATTCTTTTCGCGCCATGTGCCGCCGATCATTCCGATGCCGATAAGCAGCGTTTGCTGAATGATGACGATAATAATGGCAGGCATGGCGAACGAGCCGTAGCCCAAATAGGGATTGAACAGGTTGTGCGATTGATAAACCACCGGCTGAACGATAGCTTCGGCCTGCGGAAGCTCCGCTCCGCGAGCAACCAACCGCTGCAACCCCACCTCCGCACCGGTCAAGCCGATGGTCGCGACCAATTCCTGAAAAACCTGCCGGTACATCAGAAAATAGCTGGCGTCGACATAAATCGCGACATCGGCCTGCCGACCGTCCAGCAAACGGCGTTCGTAATCGGCCGGAATATAGACGATGCCGTAAATCCGACGCTGAAAAAAAAGTTCGCGTGCCTCCTCCATATCCGTCGGTTCGTAGGCCACGTAAGCATTGGGGCCGGCATCGAAAAGTGCGGTCAGCTGGCGGCTGGCGGCCGTATGGCTGTTATCGACCACTCCGATAGGAACATTCCGCAGCACCTGCGGCCCGTAGGCCAGCGAATAGGAAACGGAGTAAATCAACAACGCAAAGACCACTATCAACAAGGCACCTTCGTCGGTAAACACAGCGCGGAACTCATTGCGAACGACTGCAACGAACTGGTCGCGGTAGGATTTCAACTGGCGGGTCAATCGGTTCATGGTCACTCCCTCCCCCAAAATTTCGGTTCCGTACAGACTTTGCGCAAACGGGGCAGCACCAGCATCGGCAGCACGGCGAACAGCGCCATGTAGCCCAAATCGGGCAAAGAGTAGACGACCGGAGCACCGCGCATCATCTGGTCGATGAACAAATCGGTGTAATAAGTGAACGGAAAGCAGCGGCTCAACCAGCGCATCGGGGCCCACATCGCCATAATCGGAAAGGTCAACCCCGAAAACGTAAAAGCGAACACCGAATAACCGCCACCCAGCGAGAGCGAAAGCCGCATGTTGGCCATCAGGGCGACAATCATCACGGCAATGGACTGATAGGCCAACAGAAAACAGACCGTACCGACCGCCATAAGAGCAAAACTGCCGTTCATCGGCACGCCGACGACTTCGAGCAGAATGAACAGCATCACGAATGCTTGCAGCAACAACAGCGCCGTGACGGGAAGCAGTTTGCCGGTCAGGGCCGCCGTCATCGAACCACCGCCCGTGTGGAGCCATTCGGCCGCCGTGCCGTATTTGAGCTCGGTACCGACGGCGAAAATCGTCGCCATGACCGCCAGTATCAACAGCATCATGGGCATGAAGCTCGGCGCAAGGTAATAACCGTAATTGATATACGGATTGAACAGCACGTGCCGGTCGAACCGCACAGGCATGATTTGCGCCATTGCCTGCCCGTCGGACATCCCCCGCGCCGTGAGCAGTTGCAACTGCACGCCCGCCGAAAAAGTCGTTACGGCCGTCTGAATATCTTTCGACAGCAGGCCGTTGACCGTGATGTTCGTACCGGTAACATAGTTTTCCACCGCGACCGGCACATTGCCGAGCAGCCCTTTCTCGAATCCATAGGGAATCAGCACGACGGCCATCACCTCGCCGTCGCGCATCAATCGTTCGGCTTCCGTCATCGACTGCGCCTGATAGGCTATCCAAGCAGTCGGCGTGGCGTCGATCATATCCGCCAATTTGCGCGACAAAGCCGTGCGGTCATCGTCCACCACCGCTATCGGGATGTTGCGCGCTACGCCCTTGCTGAAAAACACAGCGAAAAAAGCGAACGCTACCAGCGGCAAATAAAACAACAGCCGCCGATACATCGGCATGCGGCCCATTCGGCCGACCTCGCGCCGAGCCGCCGCAGCCGTATGGTGCAGAAATGCTTTCATCGACGTCTTTTCGTTTTCGGAGGACGGCCGATGCGGTTCCAGTTCACCAAGACGCTCATGCCGGGCCGCAAAAAATGCTCTTCGGCCACCGGTTTGGCCTTGACGGCAAACGTCCGAATATCGAATCCGCCCTGCGTGCGCGTGGCCGACCACGTGGCGAAATCCGCTTGGGCCGAAAGGTAGGTTATCTCCAACTCCACGTCGCAGTCCAGCGCCGGAACATAGCTCCACAAATGGGTCCCAACCGCGATGTCCGGCAAAAGCGTTTCTTTGATATTGAACAACACCCACTCGTCCGACAAGTCGAGAATCGCGACGACGGGATACCCCTCGCCGACCAGCTCGCCCGCTTCGGCCGTCACGCTCGACACTTCGCCCGTTACGGGTGCGTAGACACGTGCATCGTCGATATAAGATTCCACTTCGGCGACAGCGCCCTGCGCTTGCCGAACCCGTGCGGCAGCAGCCTCCTTATCCTCCTTGCGGACGCCGGACAACGCCAACCGGTACTCCGCACGCGCGGCCTGCTCGGTAGCCTGCATCGCTCGATAGTCGGCCGACGCTTCGTCTAATTTCTGCGCCGGAACGACCCCTTCGTCGTAGAGATTTTTCACCCGTTCGTAGGTCTTGCGGGCCAATTCCATTCCGGTCTGCGCTTTCTGCCACATATTTTCGGCCATCTGAATCTGTTGCTTGCGCGCACCCGCCACAGCCGCAGCATCGAGCGCCGAAGCGGCACTCCGCACGGCTTCGGCCTGCTCCAACTTGGCGTTCAGTTCGGGCGTGGTGAGCGTATAGAGCAACTGCCCGCGCTCCACGCGGTCGCCCTGCGCAACGTGCATCGCTGCAATGCGCCCGGGAATTTTCGACGAAGCCCGATAGGTCGTACACTCCACCGTTCCCTGCACCCAAAGCGGAGTCCGCCGCACGATGTAACGGCTTATCAGTACCACCGCCACGACGATAACGACCGCCGCAAGTACGATTCCGAAGGTGTTTTTATGTTTCATGGCTATTGATTTTTATCGAACAGGACTATCCGGGCATCCACACGACGTGCATACGCCGCGAAGGCGTCGCTGATACCCGCCGCTTCCAGCAAACGGGCCAAGCGACAATCGTAGTCATAAGCGTTGCGGAGCCGTTCGATGCGCACGCCGGCCAAATCCAGTTCGGCATCAATCAACTCCGTCGAAGTCGCCATTCCCTCGCGGAACGCGGCCTCTTTCATGCGGAGGTAGGATTCGGCGAACGTCAGCGAGGCACCGATAGAGCGCATCCGGTTCCGGCAATTCGTCAGTTCGTTGTAGAGTTGTTCGACCAGCACGGCAATTTCGCGCGCCGCTTGCGTTTGCAGCTCTCCCACCCGACGCACCGTCGCACGAGCCGCCGAATAGCGGTACTCGCGGCTCAATCCGTCGAACAGCTTGATACGCACGCCGACACCGACCGCCCAACGCGGAGCCAAACCCGAAACCTGATAATTGTACAACGTGCCGCCGCCGACCGCCGCCACCTGCGGCAGGAAATCGGCCCGCTGCACCTTGACGCCCTCTTCGGCCAACCGGTATTTCAAACCGGCCTGCCGCAAAAGCGGATTGCAGTCGAGGGCCAGTTCCTGAAAATACGATAGCGGTTCGAGACCTTCGAGCAGAAACATCGCGGTCAACGGCCGCCAGTCGGCATCAAGGCCCAATGTATTGTCGAGCGCAGCAGACACGGTCTGCCATTGCAATCGGGCATCCGACAGGTCACGTTCGGCTTCGGCCAGCTTGAACTCCACGTAAAGCCGTTCGCTGCGGGCAATCATGCCGTTGCGTTCCAATGCTTCGGCATCCGCAAGGTGCCGCCGAACCCCCTCGACCACCTGCCGCCGCACCTCGATGACCTGCATCGACAGCGCCAGCCCGAAATAACGTTCGACCAATTCGGAGACCAGCGCATTGCGGGTTTGGCGGCCCTGTTCCCCGACCGTCTGTTCGTTGATTGCCGCCGCACGGTTCGCCGCATTGATTTTGCCGCCCAGCCAAATGGGCAGGCTCACTTCGCCGCCGACAAAACCGACGCTCCGATTTTGCAACTCGACGAACCAGTCGGCACCGGTCAGCTGCTCCACGTATCCCGTCAGTTCGGGGCGCAAGGCATCGGGCACCAGCGGCAATAATTTTCCGGCGACATCGCCGAACGGGGCTTTCAAGTTGTTGAAATCGAATCCGAGGTCTTTGGAAAGATAGGCGTAAGCACCGGTCAGGCCGATTTGCGGCATGCGCAAACCGATAGCAGCGCGCCGCTCTTGGGCGGCGGCATGTTCTTCGTAGGCCAGTGCCTTGACCGTAGGATTCTCCGTGAATACGAGTGTCAGTGCATCGTCGAGCGTCAAGATTCGGCCCGCCGAAAGCGTATCCGGCCCTTCCGAACGAGCAAGGGTTCGGGCCGCTGCCGGAACGACGAGCCCTATTGCGATTGCAACGATTGCGGTCTGTAAACGTGTCGTCATGCGTCGATTGTCGGTCGGAGCCTTTGCGCTCCGCATCCGAACGACGCTACTTGCAAATCAAACGACATTTCCGCCCGCAACCGTCCAGTTCGGTTCGTTCGGCGTACGATTGCACTTTTTCGGAGGATGTCAGCCCCACAAATGGGCATTCACGGCCCGCACCTCTTCGCCCAAATCGGGATAGGCCCGCACGTCGATGCCCGCCGCCCGCAGCGTGAGGGCCCCGCAACAATCGACGAAACGGTCGGGCTCGTAGAGCGCGAACGCCACGTGGGCGAAACCGTGCCGGATAATCAGCTGCGTGCAGCTTTCGGGTTCGCTGGCACGGCTGGAACAGGGTTCCATCGAAGAATAAATCGACGCACCCCGCAAATCGGCGCCCGCCAACAAGGCTTTGATAACGGCTTCCTGCTCGGCATGGTGCGTCGCCGACGATTCGTGGGTATAGCCGGTGAAAATTTCGTTCCGGCGGGTGACGATAACCGCCCCTACCCGATAGGCCGTCGCACACGGAGGCGATTGGCGGCTCGCGTCGATTGCCTGCCGGAGCCGCAGGCGGTCTTCGGCAGTCGTATCGGGCCGCAGGGCACAGGTCGTAACCTGCATGCCACCGAGATTTTCCACTTCGCACGGGACACCGACCGGCGGCCGGAAGTCGAAACGGGCATATCCCGTATCGCCGAGCGACAACGCCGGATTGACGGCCATGCGCACGGTATCGGCCAGTCCATCGTCGAGAAACATCCGCAACACCCGCGCACCGCCCTCGACCAGCAAATGGCCGATGCCCCGTTTTTCCAACTCCGTGACGATGAATCGAGCCGTCACGGGGCCGTCTGCCGCAATGACCGTCGCGACCTCGTGCAAGTCCAGCAAATCGTGCGTCGAAAAAACATACCGGTCGTCATCGCCTTCGGTGAAAAAACGCAACGCAGGGTCGAGCCGTCCCGAAACGGAAAGCGTCGCTTTGGTCATATCCGGTCGCAATCCGGCCGCTGCACGGCGTGCCCGAACCGCATCATCCCGCAGCAACAAGGCGGGATTGTCCCGCCGCAAAGTCTCCGCACCGACCAAAATCGCATCGCACGAAGCGCGCAACCGACCGACCGCCGCCCAATCTTCGGGCGTGGAAATCACCCGCCGCCGGGCGGAAACATCATCCAAAAAGCCGTCGGCCGAAACCGCGAAAGAGAGCGTTACTCGCATGACCGAAGAGTTATCGAGGTAATTTCAGGCCATGCTCCCAATCGCATCGGATAAGCGACATAGCCTGTCCCGTCGTTGATGTAAAGCGTGTGCGAGCCGTCACTGTAAAGGCCGCTCCAACGTTCATAAAGCCAGCGGGCCGGTGAAAAAGCTTGGCCGAACAGGCTGATTTTCATCTGCATAGAGTGCACGTGGCCGGAGAGCGTCAAGTCGCCGTAGCCGCTCTCGACAATCTGCGGCCACAGCTGCGGCAAATGGGCCGCCGTCAGATTGAACAGCGAATCGGGCACATCGCGATAAACGACATCGAGCCGCGCCGGAGGAAGCTCCGCGTCGTGGCGTTTTTTGCGCAAAGCGGGGTCGAACGAGATGCCGGAAACCGAAATGCGCTCCCCGTCCCGCGACAAATAGACCGTCGTATCCTGCAACACCTGCCAGCCCAACCTCTGCTGCCAAGCGATGACCTCGCGATGACTTTCGGCGGGCGATTGCCGCACGGTATCTTTGATATAAACACCCGCATCATGATTGCCCACGACGGAAATCACGCCGAACGGAGCCTGCAATCCGCGCAGAATCGCCGCAATACGGTCGTTCAGTTCCGACGAACGGACATTCACCAAATCGCCCGTAAACACAATCAAATCGGGATGCAACGACTGCACGCTGTCCACGATGCGTCGCAGTTCGCGTTGCGGCGAAACGACCGTCCCGACGTGCATGTCCGAAAGCTGCACGATGCGGAAT
>CAMWYI010000068.1 GCA_947178455.1 uncultured Alistipes sp.
CGGGCGCTTTTAGTCCGCACTTCGTTTCACGGCTCCGACATCCGGTCGGATTTATCGGTGCCGCTTACGCGGTATTTTTGTATCAAATAGGATTATAAGAGTGTGCGGCTCTGCCGCACCATAGACTCCGCACTGTTGAACTTGCGGAAAAAGCGGAGAGGGAAGCGACTGCGCCCGGAACGAACGTGCGAAAAGCGTAGTCTTTCGTGTTCGTTCAGCAGTCGCTGACTGAAACGCCCGCAAGTGAAACCGTGCGGATGGTTTTCGGTACCTTTTGACATCAAAAGGTACAATAGAAAAATATCATAAGCTGTGATAGCGCAGAAACCTTGCAAAGCATGATGACGGTCTATTGCGCCTAAAACCCGCTTTTTAAGCGGGTAATAAAAAATTTGTATCTTCGCACCGACAAACGACCGAAAATGGATTCCGAACAAAGCCTCAGCCCGACCCGCGAAGAGGTCGCACTGAAACCCGCGAAGACAAGCCGTCTGGCAAGGATGTCGACACGGCTGACCCAAGCCAACGAACGGGTGCTCCCGCTCTTTTTTCCCTGCTGTCTGCTGGTGGTGGGCATTCTGGCGCTGCTGGACATGCAGCTGGTCGATTCGGCCCTGCTCGAAAGCGCCAACTGGAAACAGAATACGATTTGGTGCTTGGTGCTCCTCTTCGGGCTCCTGCCACCGAACCTGCGGGCGCACAAAATCACGTGGATGGCTATCGGCTACCTGCTGGCCTTTTTCATCCTCGGCGGGGCCAACGTCTTCGGCACCGTCAAGCTAATGATGTCCGTATTCAAGGTCGTGCTGCCCGTTTTGATTCTTTTTCAGACCATTCGCCTGTGGGTGGCCACCCGACGCTACGAACGGCTGCTGGTGGTGCTGCCCCTCGCTTCGCTGGCATTCGCATGGCTGCTCTATCCGATCGAAGACCAGAACATCGTGCAGAGCGGCTGGCAGTCGTTGTTGGATTGGTCGCTCGACCACTACCGCGACGACCAAGGATTCCACACCTATGTCGGTGCTATCGGCGTGCTGGCGGGACTGACCGAAGCTATCATCGTCGGCAAATATCTCTGCTCCTCCGCGCCGGACAAAGCATAACCGTTTTCTCATAGGAATTTTCGCAGGCCGTCGCACCTTTTCAGGAACGGAATTTGCCGTCAGAGGTAGATATTCACCCCTAAAAACGGAAAGCCATGATTGAAAAAGCGACGGTCGAAATGACCGAAGACGGAAACTTCCGCTCCGTCGGACACCGATGCGACGAGATGAATCCCAAAGAGTTGCTGCTCTATGCAGCGGCCCGATGCGCCGGTCTCACAGCGTTGATGGTGATGCAAAAGATGCACCTGACACCCAAGCGGCTGGAAGTCGCCTATTCGGGCGAGCTCGACACCGAGACAGTCCAAGCCGAAAGCGTCTTCCTTTCGTTCCATACGGCTTACAACGTCGATTGCGGTTCGAGCGGCGACCAAGAGAAAGCCAATCGGGCGCTCACGATGACACACGAGAAATACTGCGGAATGACGCAGATGTTGCGCCGCATCGCCCCCGTGTCGCACGAAATAGTCGTCGTCAGCTCCGAGCCGCAGGCAGTTCGCTGACCTGCAAACGAAAAAGAGGATTGAGTAAATCAATCCTCTTTTTCGTTGAGCGGAAAACGAGAACAAAACCTTTCGTTTTAGGTCGTTATTATCAATATGCTCCGGCGAATTCTTATTTTAGTAGGCCACTATTTCGTAATGTTCGCGTTGCGCCGTAATACGGCCATATGCTGCAACACAAAAATATAGGCCTTATAGGGATAGAAATACGGTAAGGGTAAAATTGTATGTAATTGCCAAAACAAAATATATTCGCAAATTTTTGCGGTGGTAAAGAAAAAAATATAATTTTGCGGCTGAAATGGTTGAATATCATTCTTCCGTTTCTCGCCTCGGCATAGCTCGCACAAGTTCGGCTCTGCCCTCGGCTTAACGAAATGGTTGCTCTGCCATCCAAGAGTGGAGAGCAAAAAAGGGAATGAGGTGCGATTCCTCAACAGTACCCGCTGCTGTAATTCCCGCTTTTTGACGATACGAATCGTCATCGAGCAGAAGGTTTTTCGCAACCTGCCACTGGTCTCTTGCAGACTGGGAAGGCGCGATTGAACCGGGATAAGTCAGAAGACCTGCCATTTTCGCCAAATGATACCGCCCGCGGGACTACGGGTTCAGGTTGTCTGACTTTCGTCGAAACGGTAGTCGGGATTATATTAATCCGCTACCTATACGCACAAACAAAAGGCGACAACACCCCCGTCCGCAAGCTACGGTCCGTAGATTTCCGCGAACGGGATTTTGTTTTGCGTACAACTTATTATTTATTAAAATTATGAGAAAGTCATTCATTATCCTTTTTGTTGCCGCGGCTATGGTTATCCCGTCGGCGTGCAGCTACGACGATTCGGATCTTTGGGAGACCGTCAACGGTATCGAAGATCGAGTAGAAAATCTCGAACCGGCATCGACTCAGATGAATTCCGACATCAAAGCCCTCCAAACCATCATCAAGGCTCTGCAAGACAACGTCACCATCACATCCGTCACGCGTACAGCCAACGGCTATACGATTGTCTTCTCGGACGGCATCGAGGCTACAATCACCAATGGCATCGACGGTGCATCCGCTCCCGAACTTTCCGTGCGCAAGGCCGACGACAATTTGTATTATTGGACCATCGGCGGTGAGTGGCTGATTGCGGACGGCGAAAAGGTCTGCATCACCGCTGTCGACGGCAGCGACGCCGTAACGCCGCAGGTAAGAATCAATCCCACGACCCGCGAATGGGAAATATCCACCGACGGCGGCGTGGTATGGACATCGACAGGCATCTCCGCCAAAGGCGAAAAAGGCGAATCGATATTTGCCGATGTCGACACATCCGACTCCGACTATGTGGTATTCATCCTCACCGACGGCACCGAATTCCGCGTACCACGCTACAACGTATCCGCACCGCTGTTTGTCGTACAGGAAGCCGACGGCACACAGGTGATTCACTGCGGCGAAAGCAAATCCTACATGGTAGAGACCGCCGACATCGCTTTCTATACCATAAGCAAGCCCGACGGATGGCGCGCTTCGTTTACCGACAACACGCTCACCATCACCGCTCCGTCCGAAGCCAACACTTTTGCCGAGCAGGAAGGCTCGGTCGACATCACAGCGGTATCGGCGACCGGCACAAGTATAATCGTACGCATTTTCGTAGCCACCTACGAGCGCCGCATACTCACCTTCGAGGATGCCGACGCCAAGTTCCCCGCCTATACGCTCGAATATTGCGCCAAAACAATCACCAACTGGTCGGATTTAATCGACAGCAAGCAGTATGGCGGCCCGATGCTGTATGGTGAAAGCGGTTACGGCATGGACGAGCCCTATACATGGTGGGACAAAGGAAATACCGAGCTCAAACACACCATGCCCACCGGCTACGGAATGTACTGCTACTGGAGCGGCGGCCATGCAATCTCCAACTATGCCGGAACCGACCTCACGCAGGGCGATTACACGCATCAGTTGATGGTCTATGGCGCATCCGGCCATAACGGTTCTGCCAATTTTGCCGTTCACTTCGGCTATATGGATGGTTCGTCTTACAACATGACCGAAGAACTGCCGGCTCTGGAATTCGGCGACGGTTCCGAACATGTCGTCGAATCCATTTGGATTATGAACACCGTGTATGCCATGAACTGCTATATCTCGGGCAATGGTCTGACCGCCAAGATAGGGCCGGACGACTGGGTGAAACTCGTCGCTACGGGCTACGATGCCGCAGGCAAAAAGGTCGGAGAGACCACCTTCTACACCTGCGACGGCCCGGACAATATCGTACGCGACTGGACAAAGTGGGAGCTCTCCTCACTCGGCAAAGTAGCCAAAATCGAGTTCAATGTAACCGGCTCGAGCGATAATGGCTACGGATTCAGTCAACCGGCCTACTTCGCATACGACGACGTCACCGTATTATTCTGATATTGAAAATGGCCCGGAAACTCTTTTCATACCTTTGCATCCTTTCGGTCTTTTGGGCCGGAGGGATGCTTTCGTCCTGCAATAAGGACGATGTCGTGACCGCCGGAATGCCTCCGCGCATTCTCCTCGACAATCCGACAGCCGTCTATGAAGTAAAGACGGGGCACCCGCTCACTATCGCGCCCGCATACGAACATGCCGAGGGGGCATCGTTCAGCTGGAAAGTCGACGGGGTGCTTCGCGGCACCGAACCGGCCTTTACCGCCACGTGGGATGAACCCGGGGCATACTATATCGACCTCACCGTAACCACCTCCGACGGAAGCGCTGCCGAAGAAATCCGTGTCGACGTACTCGAGCTCGGCATTCCCTACATCTCGCTGCCATTTTCCGGCGATGAACTGCTGATTCAGCTCGGCAGCAGCTATATGCTTACTCCCGAAATAGCCAACGCCGACGATTCGGAACTTACCGTTGTCTGGACTATCGACGGCGAACGGTATGCTACCGGACGCACGCTGCATTTCGTTGCCGAAAATATCGGAAGCTATGCGGTTACCGTCGTCGCTACTAATTCCGACGGCTCCGATACATGCGCTTTTACGATACGCGTACTCGACCGGCTTCCTTTCACCCTCGAATTCCCCTCGCAGTCCTACTTCATGCCCTCCACCACCCGCTATACATTTGCAGGACGGGCCGTGATGCTGCGCCCCATAATCAGCGGGCTCAATGCCTCTGCTTTTGAATGGACGGTCGACGGTCGGCCGGCCGACTGCGATACCGGCATATTCGCGTTTACTCCGGACAAGCCCGGAGAGTATGTCGTAAATCTCACCGTCGACGGCATGGCAAGCGCCTCTGTAACCGTCGTGTGTGTGGATGCCACCGAGGCAGACCGTCAGCGCAAAGCCACACCGGCCAGCCAGACTAAAAGCACCGATGTGTTCGAATGGGTACCGGCTCCCGGCCAATTTATCGGCGAGACCCAGACCGGCGGCATGACCGGCAACGAAACGACGCATGAAGCCGCTTTGCAGTGGGCCAAGCAACGGTTGGAGCAGGCGCAATACGTATCGCTCGGTGCATTCGGTGGCTACATCATCGTAGGCTTCGACCACAGCATCGAAAATATCGAGACCTCTTTCGATTTCGCTATTCAGGCAAACGCTTTCTTCAATCTGTCGACGGGCGAGGGCGGTTCCAACGAGCCGGGCATCGTGTATGTAAGTCAGGACGTCAACGGCAACGGTCTGCCCGACGACGAATGGTATGAACTGCGAGGCTCCGAAACAGGAAATCCGGAAACCATTGCGGATTACGCCGTAACATATTATCGTCCGTCGGCACCCAAAATGAGTGTCCAGTGGACCGACTGCTTGGGTCAGAGCGGTACGATCGACTATCTGGCTGCCTTTCATCGTCAGGACTACTACTATCCTGCTTGGATCGGCGCCGACAGCTATACGCTTCGCGGCACACGTCTCAAAGACCGTACGACGCAGGACAGCGATACCGGCATGTGGGACAACAGCTGCTTCGCATGGGGATATGCCGATAATATGGGCAGCGATGCACTTTCGAGCAACGACGCCGGCGGCGGCGAAGGACAGCGCAACGGCTTCCTGATTAAAAATGCGATGTACCCCGACGGCACTCCTATCAATCTGCGATACATCGACTTCATCCGTGTGCAGACCGGCGTCAACAGCAAAGCGGGCTGGCTTGGCGAAGTATCGACCGAAGTATTCGGATTCGAAGACCTTAATCTCACCCGCAAATGAAAAGACTCGCCCGAAAGATATTCCTTTTTTCTGTCGTCTCATGCTGTGCACTCCTGTCACCGACAGGCTGCATGGAGTGGGACTACGGAGATGCGGTGGAGGATTTCGATGCGACCGGCTCCGGGCTCTTCATTACCAACGAAGGCAACTTCCAGTACGGCAACGCCACGCTGTCGTATTACGACCCCGCCACCAAAACGGTGCAGAACGAAATTTTTTTTCGCGCCAACGGCATGAAGCTCGGCGACGTGGCGCAGTCGATGACCATATATGACGGCAAGGGATGGATTGTCGTGAATAATTCCCACGTCATTTTTGCCATCGACCTCAATACTTTCAAGGAGGTGGGACGTATCGAAAACCTGACCTCGCCGCGCTATATCCATTTCCTGAGCGACGAAAAAGCCTACGTCACCCAGCTTTGGGATAACCGCATTTTCATCATCGACCCCAAACGTTACGAAATCACCGGCTATATACAGGTGCCGGAGATGACGATGGAGAGCGGCTCCACCGAACAGATGGTGCAGTACGGTAAGTATGTCTATTGCAACTGCTGGTCGTACCAGAACCGTATCATCAAAATCGACACCGAGACGGATCAGGTGGTCGATGAACTGACGGTCGGCATTCAGCCGACCTCGCTCGTGATGGACAAATACGACAAGATGTGGACGATAACCGACGGCGGTTACGAAGGCAGCCCCTACGGTTACGAAGCCCCGTCGCTGTACTGCATCGACGCTGCTACTTTCGAGGTCGAAAAACAGTTCCGATTCAAAAAGGGGGACTGGCCGTCGGAGGTACAGCTCAACGGCGAGCGGGACAAACTCTATTGGATCAACAACGACATCTGGTGCATGGATGTAACGGCAAGCCATGTTCCCGTCCGTCCGTTCCTCGAATACCGCGACACCAAGTATTACGGACTGACCGTAAATCCGGTGAACGGCGAGGTATATGTCGCCGATGCGATCGACTACCAGCAACAGGGCATGATTTACCGATACTCGCCCGAAGGCGACCTGCTTGATGAATTTTATGTCGGAATCATTCCCGGCGCATTTTGTTGGAAATAATCCCCGCAAGAGCGAAAACACATGACCCGTACAAAATATATCCTCTTGTCGATGCTGCTCGTCAGCCCGTATGGGCTGTTCGCACAAGACATCACACAGCGCATCCATCCGATAGACGAGGTTGCGGTGTGGGGCAAACGCCCTATGAAGGAAATCGGCGTGCAGAAAACGAAGTTCGATTCGCTTGCCCTGAAAGAGAATATCGCGCTCTCTATGGCGGATATTCTTACGTTCAACTCGTCGGTGTTCGTCAAGAGCTATGGTCGCGCCACGCTCTCCACGGTCGCCTTTCGCGGCACATCCCCCAGTCATACGCAAGTTACGTGGAACGGCATGCGCATCAACAACCCGATGCTGGGCATGACCGACTTTTCCACCATACCCTCCTACTTCATCGACAATGCGTCGCTGCTTCACGGCACCTCGTCGGTGAACGAGACCGGCGGCGGTCTCGGCGGTCTGGTCAAACTCGGCACCGCTCCGCAGGTCGGCAAGGGTTTTAACGCCCAGTACGTGCAGGGGATCGGTTCGTTCCGCACGTTCGACGAGTTCGCCCGCTTCACCTACGGCAGCGACAGGTGGCAAATCTCCACCCGTGCCGTCTATTCGTCGTCGCCCAACGACTATAAGTACACCAATCACGACAAGAAGATAAACATCTACGACGATGACAAGCACATCATCGGACAGTATCATCCCGTGGAGCGCAACCGCAGCGGCTCGTTCAAAGATTTGCACCTGCTTCAAGAGGTATACTACGACACGCGAAAGGGAGACCGGTTCGGCTTGAACGCATGGTACATCGACTCCAACCGAGAATTGCCGATGCTGACGACCGACTACGGCGATGCGACCGACTTCGAGAACCGCCAGCGAGAACAGACATTCCGCGGCATCGTGTCGTGGAATCATATGAAAGAGAGATGGAAACTCGCCGTAAAAGGCGGTTATATCCACACATGGATGGCTTACGATTACAAGCGTGAGGTGGCCCTCGGCAACTGGGCGGCCATGACACGCTCACGCAGCAAGATAAACACGTTCTACGGACAGGCGGAGGGCGAATACTCGCCGAGCGGCAAATGGTTCTTCACCTCGACCGTATCCGTATATCAGCACCTCGTGCGCAGCGAAGACAAGAACATCATCCTTCAGGACGGCGACAAAGCTATCGTGGGCTACGACAAGGGGCGCGTAGAACTATCGGGGTCGGTATCTGCCAAATGGCAGCCTGTCGAGCCGATAGGCTTGTCGCTGGTCTTGCGCGAGGAGATGTCGGGCGACAAATGGGCGCCGCTCATTCCGGCATTCTTCATCGACGGGCTGCTTTCGCGCAAAGGAAACGTGATGCTGAAGGCTTCCATATCGCGCAACTATCGTTTCCCCACGCTGAACGACCTTTACTTCCTGCCCGGCGGCAATCCCGACCTGAAAAACGAACACGGCTTCAGCTACGATGCCGGAATGAGTTTCGAGGTCGGCAAAAAGGGTATCTATAAATTGAGCGGCAGCGCAAGCTGGTTCGACTCCTACATCGACGACTGGATTATTTGGCTACCGACGACCAAAGGTTTCTTCTCGCCGCGCAACGTGAAGAAAGTCCATGCCTACGGTGTAGAGGTAAAGGCCGGCCTTGCCATGCGGCCGGCAAACGACTGGCTGATTGACCTGAACGGCTCCTACTCATGGACACCCTCCATCAACGAAGGCGAAAAGATGTCGCCTGCCGACCAGTCCGTAGGCAAACAACTCCCATACGTCCCGAGACACTCGGCATCGCTCACGGGACGACTGACATGGAAATCATGGAGCTTCCTCTACAAGTGGGCTTACTATTCCGAGAGGTTCACCATGTCGAGCAACGACTACACCATTACCGGACACTTGCCGAGATATTACATGAGCAATATCTCCCTTGAAAAAGAGCTGTCGTTCAGGCCGGTGAACTTACAGCTGAAATTGGCGGTCAACAACCTCTTCAACGAGGAGTATCTATCGGTATTGTCCCGACCTATGCCCGGCATAAACTTCGAGTTCTTTGTCGGTATAACTCCGAAGTTCGGCAAGAAAAAAACGAATTGAGAACGCATTGCAGCAAGACAGACAGTGCAAAAGAACGGTTGCCAGATCGTTAACAACCTGAAACGATATTCTGCCGCAACTCGCTGACCGACAAAAGAAAAAGAGGATTGATTACTCAATCCTCTTTTTTCTTTGAGCGGAAAACAAGATTGCCGTAACGATTGAATGCAAATCGAAGTTAATAGATTGATTGTTCGTCATATATGCGCATTTATGCCGTGTTTTGCGAATAGTCGTTTAAGCGCTTCGAAGCATCGAAAAGCAGGAGTTCGGTTAACAAATCGTTAACGGCGATTAGGCTGCCGAAGAATCGGACGGCCAGCTCGATCTTTTCTGCAATGTATTCTTATTCATTGTTTTGCGTAGTTTTTCATATTGATTCTGAACTCA
>CAMWYI010000069.1 GCA_947178455.1 uncultured Alistipes sp.
AAATCAAATCGAGAGTATTTTTACCAATTCGAGTTTGCTGCGGTTAATCTCCTTGTGATGCTTGACCGCTTTGGAGAAAGGCACGTAAACGATTTTGCCGTGTTCGATGCCGATCATCACGTTGCGCTGGCCCTCCATCAGAGCCTCGATAGCCCCCTCGCCCATGCGCGAAGCCAAAATCCGGTCGAACGCCGTCGGCGAACCGCCCCGCTGGATGTGCCCGAGAATCGTCACGCGGGCGTCGTACTGCGGGAACTCCTTTTTGACGCGCTCGGCCAAACCGGTCGCCCCGCCCGTCTGGGGATTCTCGGCGACGATGACGATTGCCGAATTTTTGCTCTTGCGGAAACCGTTGTTGATGAGTTCGGCCAACTGGTCGACTTCGGTCTCCATTTCGGGAATAATCGCCGCCTCGCAACCCGAAGCCAGTGCACTATTGAGCGCCAGATAACCGGCCGTATGGCCCATGACCTCGACGAAGAACAACCGCTCGTGGCTCGATGCCGTATCGCGCAGTTTGTCGACTGCATCGACGATGGTATTGAGGGCCGTATCGTAACCGATGGTCGAATCGGTGCCTCCGAGGTCGTTGTCGATCGTACCGGGCAACCCGACGATCGGCACATCGTACTCGCTGGCGAAAACACCGGCACCGGTCAACGAACCGTCGCCGCCGATGACGACCAGCGCGTCGATACCGGCCGCCTGCATGTTTTCATAGGCCTTTTTGCGGCCTTCGGGCGTGGTGAACTCCTTGCAGCGGGCCGTTTTGAGAATCGTACCGCCCAACTGGATGATGTTGCTGACGCTCTGCGAGCGGAAATCGACGATTTCATCGAAGACCAACCCTTTGTACCCGCGCATGATGCCTTTCACGGCGATACCGTTGTAAATGGCACTGCGGGTGACGGCGCGAATCGCCGCGTTCATGCCGGGAGCATCGCCGCCCGAGGTCAGGATGCCGATACACTTGATTGCAGTCATAAGTTTTTACCTTGAGTTTATCACAAACCGTTCCAACACAAAAACTCCCAAAGGTAGGCAATTTTTCGGAAATTTCCGCCGCCGCACCCTGCCGATTCACAACAACCGCAACAACTCTTCCGACCGATCGACCAACACGTCGGCTCCGGCCTGCCGCAACTCCTCGCGCGAGCGGAAGCCCCACGTGACGCCTACCGAACGCACACCGGCCGCACGAGCGGTCTGCATGTCGATGCCCGAATCGCCCACGAACAACGCCCGTTCGCGCGGAATGCCCGTGCGGGCAAGAATCTCCTCGACCACCGCGGGGTCGGGCTTCAACGGCACGTCGGGCCGCTGGCCGAGCACCGCAGCGAACGGAATCGCGGGAAAGAACCGCCGAACCAACTGCTCGGTGCCCTGCTGAAATTTGTTCGACGCGACCGCCAGCCGCACGCCCCGCCGGGCCGCTTCGGCGAGCAGTTCGGGAATCCCCGCGTAAGGTTTCGTATAACGGTCGATAGCCTCTAAATAAAACCGAATAAAATCGGCCCGCGCCGCAGCGACGTATTCCGGCGTGCGCAGTTCTTCGGGCAGAGCCCGCTCCACGAGGCGCAGAATGCCGTTGCCGACGAAGCGGCAATAGTCGTCGTAAGAGTGTTCGGGCAATCCGCGCAGTGCGAGCATGCGGTTGCTGGCCGCCGCCAAATCGCCGACCGTATCGAGCAGCGTGCCGTCCAAATCGAATATCGCCAGCTCAATGCGCATCTTTTCCCCGCACGATTTTCCACCCCGCAGCCGCCACGACGAGCGACACCAACGGGCTGGCGATGTTGAAAATGCAATAGGGCATGTAGACGAACGTCGAAACGCCCAGCACCGTAGCCTGCGTCATGCCGCACGAGTTCCAAGGAATTAACACCGAGCAGACCGTCGCCGAATCCTCGACCGACCGGCTCAACAGCCGCTCTTCGAGGTGCTGTCCGGCGTAAAGGTCGCGGAACAAGCGTCCGGTCAGGATAATGGAGATATACTGGTCGGCCGTACAGAGGTTGAAGAAGATACCGGCCCCGACAGTCGCCGCGACGGCCGAAAAAGTCCGGCGCACGAAGCGCAGAAAGACCGCTGTCAACGACCGCAGCATCCCGCTGCCGGTCATGACGCCGCCGAAGCACATGGCGCATAGAATCAGCCACACGGTATTGAGCATGCCGGCCATGCCGCGCGTCGCGACCAGTTCGTCCAGCTGGGGCGTTCCGGTCGGAATGGCCGTCGACCCGAAGCAGCTCATCAACACGCCCCGAAAACCCGAATAGAGCGACAACCGCTCGCCACCGGCCACCTGCGCCACCAAATCGGGCTGGGTGAGCAGCATAGCGATGCAGGCGAAAACCGTCGCGGCGAAGAGCGTGACGATAGCGGGCAACTTGCGCGCGATGAGCAGACCGGTCGCCAGCGGCACGAGGAGCAGCCAAGGCGTGATGCGGAACGTCGAAGCGAGTGCCTCGGCATACACGCCCGTGCAATCGGCGCTGTTGTGCGAACAACAGAACCCGACGGCCGTGAAAACGCCCAACGCGATGACGAACGACGGCACGGTAGTATAAAGCATGTACCGGATGTGCGTGAAGACGGGCACGCCGACCGTCGACGAAGCGAGCACGGTCGTATCGGACAACAACGAAATTTTGTCGCCGAAATAGGCGCCGGAAATAATCGCGCCGGCGACCCAGCCGGGAGCGAAGCCCATCGCCTCGCCGATGCCCATGAGCGCGACGCCGATTGTGGCGATAGTCGTCCACGAACTGCCGGTCATGACCGACACACCGGCACAGATGACGCACGAAGCGACGAGAAAAAACGACGGGTGGAGGATTTTCAGACCATAGTAAATCATCGTCGGCACGACGCCGCTGACCATCCACGTTCCGGCAATGGCTCCGATGAGCAGCAGGATGAGAATCGCCGAAGCCGACGAGCGGATGTTCTCGATAATCGCCCCTTCGAGCACAGCCCACCGTCCGCCGTAAAAGCCTATGGAGAGCATCACGCAGACCGACGCGGCGGAGAGCAGCGCCATTTGGCTGCCGCCGTTGATAGCGTCGCCGCCGAAGCAGCGAATCACGCCGTAGAGCAACAAGGTCAGCACGACGAGCGGCACGGCAGCCACCCAAGCGGCGGGCGAACGACGGGCCGGAGCCGGTGCGGCGGATTGTTCGGGATTCGGTTTCATCATGGGTGCAAAAGTAACAAAACGCACGAAGATATGCGAATTTTTATTAATTTTGTCATTGATGTGCGCTCGGTCTCCGATTCGTTTCCGATTCATCTCCGACCGAGCGATTTTTTACGACCAAATTAATAAAATCATGTATCCCCTGCTTTTCAATTTAGGCATGACCGAAATCATCGTCATCCTGCTGATTGTCGTGCTGTTGTTCGGCGGCAAGAAAATTCCCGAACTGATGCGCGGCATGGGACGCGGCGTGCGCGAATTCAAGGACGCGCTCGAAAACCCCGATGCTCCGGCAGACCGTTCGGCGAACCCGACTGATGCGGACAAAGGCGCTTCGACGCGCAAGAAAAAGAGCGCCGGCACGCCGAAAACCGACGATAAATAGCCCCCGATGACGCCACAACCGGAAAACCGCGCCGACGATATGTCGTTCGGCGAGCACATCGACGCCCTCCGCCCGCACCTGATGCGGGGCGCGGGAGCGATTCTGCTGCTCGCGGTCGCGGCTTTCTGCTGCAAGGAACTGCTGGTCGACCGCGTGCTGTGCGGCCCCCTGCGTCCCGATTTCCCGACCAACCGCCTGCTGGCGTGGCTGGGCGAGATCTCCGGCGTCGACGGATTGAGCGTGCGAAGCGGCGATTTCCAACTCATCAACACTTCGGTCGCAGGCCAATTCAACCTGCATCTGGCGGTTTCGCTGGCGACGGCCTGCGCTGTCGGATTTCCCTATCTGCTGTGGGAGCTGTGGCGGTTCGTGCGGCCTGCGCTAACGGCGCGGGAAGCGCGCGCTTGCCGTCGGTTCGTGGGCTATGTCTCGGCCGGATTTTTCGTCGGGCTGGCGTTCGGCTATCTGCTGATAGCCCCGTTGAGCATCGCTTTTCTGACGCAATACAACGTCAGCGGACAAATCGCCAACCTAATCGACGTGCATTCCTATCTGTCGACCGTGCTCAACGTCTCGCTGGCCTGCGCGCTGGTATTCCAGCTGCCGCTGCTGGTCTACTTTCTGACCCGCGCGGGAATACTGACGCCCGACCTGTTACGCCGCTATCGCAAGCACGCTATCGTCGCACTGGCTATCTTGGCGGCTATCATCACCCCGCCCGATGCGTTCAGCATGGTGCTGGTGCTGCTGCCGCTCTACGGACTTTACGAGGCGAGCATTCGGATAGCGCAAAAAGTCGAAAGGCAGGAGTAGCAACCCACCCCTGCCTTTTCGCCTGTTTCCAATGAACTGCCCTACTTCAAGGGCGAATCGGGCTCTTTGGACATCACCCAATAGAACATCCGGTCGAGGAACGCCGGAGCGAATTTCTTGACGAAATGGGTGGCTCGGCCCTCGATTTCCATGAGACACAACCGTTTGCGCCGCCGAATGCCGCATGCGACGATGCCGGCGACCTCTTCGGGCGTCATCATCTTCTCCTCGTTGCGCGGAGTTTCGCCCTGCTGCGAGCCGTCGGCGGTCAAGGCCGCAAAACGCACGTTCGAGGCCGTGAATCCGGGACATGCGACCATGACGTGCAACCCTTTTTTCAGATTCTCGATGCGCAGGGTTTCCAAAAATCCCGTCATGGCGTATTTCGAGGCCGAATAACCCGTGCGGCCGGGCAGTCCGTGCAGACCGGCGACGGACGAAATGCCCACGATAGAACCATGCGAAGCCTGCACGTAAGGCAACGCGTATTTGCAACAATTCACCGTGCCCCAAAAATTGACATCCATCAACCGGTGAAGCACCGCGAGGTCGACGTCGTCGAACAGGGCCCGCATCGAAATACCGGCATTGCAAATCAACACGTCGATGCCGCCGAACGTCTGCACGGCCGTATCTATCAATGCCTTGCACTGGGCGGCGTCGGTTACGTCCACCGCACACCATGCGGCTTGTCCGCCGGTCGCCCGAATCGCAGCGGTCAGCTGTTCGAGTTTTTCGGCGCTGCGGGCACCTAACACCACGCGGGCCCCTTGCGCCGCATAGGTGCGGGCCATCGCCTCGCCGATACCCGACGAAGCACCGGTAATGACCACCGTTTTATTTCGGAGCGTGTTTTTCATAAGCGATTTTATCGAATGTTTTTGTTTTTCAGCAATTTGCCGTCCTCTTGCTTCGGTTACGCGGGTCGGCAATCCGCGTCCGGCCCCACGTCGACGGTCAGCCCGTCGTAAGCCAACCGCACGCCTTCGGGCAGGGTCGGCTCCGTGACGGCATGCAATCCGATGTCGTGCGACATGTGCGTGAGATAGGCCTCGCGCGGCCGAATGCGGCGGATTAAGGCCAATGCCTCCTCGACATTGTAATGCGCATCGTTCGGCTCGAAGCGCAGTGCATTGACCACCAATACTTCGACACCCTGCAACTTCGCGATTTCGGAATCGGCAATCGTCTTGAAATCGGTCAGATAAGCCAACGGGCCGATGCGGTATCCCGTGACGGCGAAGCGCTCGGAATGGTGGCCCGAAACGGGCACGACCTCGATTCCGGCGACCGAAAACGGACGGGCGACGTCGATTTCGTGCAGGGCGATTTCGGGCACGCCGCGATATTTGTTCTCCGTGAAAGCATAATCGAAATCCTTGCGCACGCAAGCCGCCGTACACGGATTGGCGAAAATATCGACCCGATGCACGGTGGGATAATCCACGAAATTGAACGCCCGCACGTCGTCCAAACCGCCGATGTGGTCTTTGTGCTCGTGCGTCAGCAGAATGGCGTCGATATGCCGCACGCCCGTGCGCAACATCTGGCAACGGAAATCGGGACCCGCGTCGATGACGATGCGCCGTCCCTGCGTCTCGACCATCGCCGAAGTACGCAACCGGCTGTCGCGCGGGTCGGCCGAAGTGCACACCGCGCAACGGCACCCGATGACGGGCACGCCCTGCGAAGTTCCCGTTCCTAAAAAAGTGAGTTTCATGAATCTGCCGTGCGGCCGCTACGACATCTGCTCGATATTCCAGACGAACGCCCGCGAACCCTGCATCTTCGTCGTCTCGTCCATTTGCCGCAGTGCCTCCAATGCGGGCGCGACCTTGTCGTCCTCGACAATGGCCAGCACCGAAGCATTCATCGAAGGCCATGCGTGCGTGCCGTAGTGCGGCTCGCCGTCGGACGTACCGCGTCCTTCGGTCAAGGCCCACCGCGTGAAGCCCCGAATGCCCTGCTCATCGAGAATCCGGTTCACGCGGTCGGTCAATGCCTGATTGTATGATATGAACAATGCTTTCATAATAGCAAGTCGTCTTCTTGAAACATCTCGATCTGCTGCTCTTGCGCCTTTGCACGTGCCTCCTTTTCCGCTTTCGCGGCCTTTTCAGCCTTTTCGCGCGCCTTGCGCTGGGCCCGATTCACCAAAATCGAGTAGAGCACCGGCACGATGAAGAGCGTCAGAATGGTCGAGAAAGTCAGACCGCCGATAACAGCGATACCCATCGGCTGCCATGTCTCGGAACCGGAACCCGTACCGAGCGCCAGCGGCAGCATGCCCAACACGGTCGTGAACGAAGTCATCAACACCGGACGCAGACGGCTCTTACCGCCGGCAATCACGGCGTCGAAGACGTCGGAGCCACGCTCAATCAGCAAGTTCATGTAATCGACCATCACGATACCGTTCTTCGTCACGATACCCACCAGCATGATCGCGCCGATGAGCGCAATCAACGACAGCGGCGTGGAGGTCATCCACAAGGCGAGGAAGACGCCCGTAAAGGCGAACGGAATGGTGAACATGATGATGAACGGGAACTTCAACGACTCGAACTGCGTCGCCATGACGATGTACACCAGAATGACGATGAGCGCGAAGAGGGTCAGCATGTCGGTGAAAGCGTCGCCCTGATCCTCGACCGTACCGCCGATTTCCAAATCCACGCCGTCGGGCAGCGCATAGTTGTCGATGAGCTGCTGCACGGCAGCGACCGCCTCGCCCAACGCGACGCCCGCGCCGAGCGTCGATTTCACGGTAATCACGCGCTGACGGTTCTCGCGCTCAATCATCGGCGCGGCGAACTCCTCCTGCACGCGGCCCACCTCTTTGAGTTTGACGGGCGCACCCTGTGCGTTGTAGAGCGTGATGTTTTCGACGTCCTCGATGCGCATGCGGAACGGTTCGGCATAGCGCACCACGATGTCGTATTCATCGCCGTCCTCGCGGTATTTCGAGGCCACGAGACCGTCGATGCGGTTTCTTACGGCCTGCGAAGCGGTCGAACCGTTCAAGCCGTAATAAGCCAACCTGTCGCGGTCGAAAACGACGTTGAATTCGGGCCGCAGGTCATCGCGCGAGAGTTTCACGTCGCGCATGCCGGGCAAAGCGGCCAGCTTCGCTTTCAAATCGGTGGCAATGGCGTTCGTCTTGTCCATATCGTAACCGAACACCTTGACGTCGACGGTCGAAGAACCGCTCATGCTGCCCGACTGACCGCCCGGAGTGACGGTGTACTGCCGCACTTCGGGGATGCGGTCGAGCTCCTTGCGCAGGAGGTCGGAAATCACGTAAATGGAACGCTCGCGCTCGGTCGAACGCGGCAGACGCATGTGGTAATTGACGATGTGCGAACCGGTCGTCTGCATCGCGGCGAACGCGTTGTCCGACGAGTTGGCACCGGCCGAAGCCGATACGAGCGAGACTTCGGGGAACTTCTCGTAAATGATGCTGTCTATCTGACGGGCGATGCGGGCGGTATATTCGACCGAAACGTTCTGCTCCAACTCGACCGTCGCCGAGATACGTCCGTTGTCCGAAGGCGGGAAGAACTCGGTCGGCACTTTCGACAAGAGCATCAGCGACACGAAGAAAACAGACATCATCGAAAAGACCGTAATGCGCCGGTGGAGCACTACCCAATGGAGCATCCCTGCATAGGCGTTGTCCAACCAGTTCAACGCGCGGTCGATAGGTTTGTAAACGACACCGATACCTTTATAAGTATGGACGCCGCCGTCGAGCTTCAACAGGAACGACGACATCATGGGGGTCAGCGTAAGGGCCGCCGCAGTCGAAACGCAGACGACGATAGAAACAATCCAACCCAACTCGCGGAAGAGGATACCGGCCATACCCGGCACCATCGTCAGCGGCAGGAACACGGCGACGACGACCAGTGTCGTGGCAATGACCGACAACCACACCTCGTTCGTGGCGTAAATGGCCGCTTCTTTGGGATTGGAGCCGCGTTCGATGTGGGTGGTGATGTTTTCCAGCACCACGATAGCATCGTCGACCACCATACCGATTGCAATGGAGAGCGACGACAGCGAAATGATATTAATCGTAGAACCCGTAGCGAAGAGGTAGATGAACGAACAAATCAACGACACGGGAATGGTCATACAGATGATGAACGTCGCACGCCACCGTCCGAGGAAAATCATGACGACGAGCACCACGAAGATAAACGCATAGAGAATCGTCTCGGACAACGACCCGATGGCATCGGTAATCTCCTGCGAACCCTCGAAAATCAACTCCATTTTGACGTCGCCCGGCAGGCTCCGCTGGATCTCCGGCAGACGGCTCTGGATTTCGTGCACGATGTTCACGGTATTGGCGCCGGACTGTTTCTGGAACATGACGCGCACGCCGCGCTGGCCGTTGACGCGTTCGTCCATCGTCGCTTTTTCGAGCGTATCGCGGATTTCGGCCACGTCGGTCAACATCACGGTGCGGCCGCCGCGATTGGAGACGACCACCTTGCGCAACTCGTCGGAGAGCTTGAACTCGCCGTCGGCCTTGATGTTGAAGGTGTTGTTGCCGATGTCGATCGTACCGCTCGGGATATTGACGTTCTCGGCGGCGATAATCTGCCCCAACTGCTCGACCGAAAGGCCGTAAGCATCCAATTTCGAGGGGTCGACGTTCACCTGCACCTCGCGTTCGGGCGCGCCGATAATCGACACGGCGCCCACGCCGTCGACGCGGTTCAGGACGTTGACCAGCTTGTCGTCGAGAAATTTGTTCAGGGCCGGATAACTCTCCTCGGCGGTGATGGCGAGCATCATCACCGGAA
>CAMWYI010000070.1 GCA_947178455.1 uncultured Alistipes sp.
CGCCCCAAGTGGGCCTCGATGCGCTGAAACGCATCGACCGCAAGATACTGGAATACAGTCCGAGCGACGGCTACCGGTCGCTGCGCGAAAAGCTGGCCGAATACTATGCGCAATACCAAATCAACCTCTCGCCCGATGAAATCATCGTCACGGCGGGCGGCTCGGAGGCGGTGTTGTTCGCGTTCATGTCGTGTCTGAATCCGGGCGACGAAATCATCGTCCCCGAACCGGCCTATGCCAACTACATGGCGTTTGCTATTTCGGCCGGAGCAGTCATCCGTCCGGTGGTGTCGACCATCGAACAAGGCTTCGCGCTGCCCGACATTGCCGAATTCGAGAAACTCATCAACGAACGCACGCGCGGCATCCTCATCTGCAACCCCAACAACCCGACGGGCTACCTCTACACGCGGCGCGAGATGAACCGCATCCGCGATTTGGTGCGCAAATACGACCTGTTCCTCTTTTCGGACGAAGTCTACCGCGAGTTCATCTACACGGGTTCGCCCTACATCTCGGCCTGCCACCTCGAAGGCATCGAAGACCACGTGGTGCTCATCGACTCGGTATCGAAACGCTACTCGGAGTGCGGCATCCGCATCGGCGCCCTCATTACGAAAAACCGGCAGGTGCGCAATGCCGTGATGAAATTCTGTCAGGCGCGCCTTTCGCCGCCGCTGCTGGGTCAAATCGTGGCCGAAGCCTCGATTGACGCGCCGCGTTCATACAGCGCCGAAGTGTACGAGGAGTATATCGAACGGCGCAAATGCTTGATCGACGGGCTGAACCGCATTCCGGGCGTCTACTCGCCCATTCCGATGGGAGCGTTCTACACGGTGGCGCGGCTTCCGGTCGACGACTGCGACAAATTCTGCGCGTGGTGTCTTTCGGATTTCGAGTACGAGGGCGAAACGGTGATGCTGGCCCCCGCATCGGGCTTCTACACCGACCCCCAGCGCGGCCGCAACGAAGTGCGCATCGCCTATATCCTCTGCAAAGAAGACCTGCAACGGGCGCTGGTGGTTTTGGGAAAAGCCCTCGAAGCCTACAACCGCCGCACGGAGAAAAAATAACCGGTCTCGCCAAACAGCGAAACCGGTCGAGTCAACTCGGAGACGATTTCCAGCCGCATCGAATGCGTGCAGCGAATCGTCTCCGTTTTTCTATCGCTTGCCGAGCATCTTTTTCACCTCGTCGGCGACGGTGGGGCCGTTGTAGCCGAACTGCTCGTCGAGCACCTTGTAGGGAGCCGAATAACCGAAGTGCTCCAACCCGTGAATCGTGCCGTTCTCGCCGACCAGCCCCACAAGGTTCACGGGCAGGCCCGAAGTCATGCCGTAACGCGGAATCCCCGCAGGCAGCACCGAAGTCTGGTACGAACGCGGTTGGTCGCGGAACAATCCCTCGCTCGGAACGTTCACCACGCGCACGGCGACCCCTTCGTTCGCCAACTGGCGGGCACCCTCGACCAGCGTCGAGACCTCCGAACCGTTGGCCACGAGAATGGCGGCGGGTTTGGCCGCATCCATCACCACGTAGCCGCCTTTGGAAATCTGCATCGCCTCCACCCGTCGGCTCTGGCTCAACACGGGCAGCGTCTTGATATTCTGCCGCGACAAGACCAGTGCGACCGGACGATGCTCGCCCAATGCGAGTTTCCACGCCCCGACGGTTTCGTCGCCGTCGGCCGGACGCACCACGACCATCGACCGTTCGCCCCGATGATTGCGCAGGTGCTCCATCAGGCGGATTTGGGCCTCCTGCTCGACGGGCTGATGCGTCGGACCGTCCTCGCCCACGCGGAACGAATCGTGCGTCCAAATATAGATGACGTGCAGGCGCATCAGGGCAGCCAACCGCACGGCCGGTTTCATGTAATCCGAGAAGACGAAGAACGTCCCGCACGCCGGAATCACACCTCCGTGCAGGGCCATGCCGTTCATCACGCAGGCCATCGTCAACTCCGACACACCCGCTTGGAAGAATTTTCCAGAGAAATCGCCCTTCTTAAACGCCGTAGTCTTTTTAAGAAAACCGTCTGTCTTGTCCGAATTGGACAAGTCGGCCGAAGCGACGATGAGGTTGTCCACCTTGTCGGCCAGTACGCCCAACACCGAAGCCGATGCCGCACGGGTCGCGCTGTCGGGTTTCAACTCGATGCTCTTCCAGTCGATTTCGGGCACGTCGCCCGCGAAAAATCCGTCGAGCTTGTGCGCCAAATCGAGGTGCGCCGAACGCCACTTTTTCTCGACCGCCGCCTGCTCTTTCGCCCATTTCCGCAAGGCATCGCGCCGCGCAGCGAACGCTTCGACGCTCTCCGCGCTGAATGCGAAAGGATTTTCGGGGTCGCCGCCCAGATTTTTGACCGTTGCGGCGAAGTCGGCACCGGCCGCCGTCAAAGGCTGCCCGTGCGTCGATACCTTATTCTCGAAACTATGGCCGTCGGGCCCGACAGCCCCGCGACCCATGACCGTATGGCCGATAATCAAGGTCGGACGCTCGGTCTCGGCGTTGGCCGCCGCGAGCGCCTTGCGCAACGCCTCGATGTCGTGGCCGTCCACGTCGAGCACGTTCCACCCCCAAGCCTTGTATTTCATGGCGACGTCCTCGCTGTCCACCTCGTCGACCTGCGTCGAAAGCTGGATGTTGTTCGAGTCGTAGTACATGATGAGGTTCGATAGACCCAAATGGCCTGCGATACGCCCCACGCCCTGCGAAATCTCCTCCTCGACCGCGCCGTCGGAAATATAGGCGTAAGTCTTGTGCGCCGTCCACTCGCCGAACCGCTGGGCGATGAAACGCTCGGCGATAGCGGCTCCCAAAGCCATGGCATGGCCCTGACCGAGCGGGCCGGAAGTGTTCTCGATACCGCGCAGGACATCCGTTTCGGGATGACCGGGCGTGACGCTCCCCCACTGCCGCAGCGACTGCAAGTCCTCCGCCGAGAAGTGACCGGCCAGCGCCAGCGTCGAATAGAGCATCGGCGCCATGTGTCCGGGGTCGAGGAAGAACCGGTCGCGGAAAGGATAATCCATGCGGTCGGGGTCGTAGCGCAGGAACTCGGTGTAGAGCACCGTCATGAAGTCCGCACCGCCCATCGCACCGCCCGGATGACCCGACTGGGCCCGTTCGACCATGGCGGCCGCCAAAATGCGGATGTTATCGGCGACCCGCGAAAGTTTGGTATTCGTAGACATCTTCTTCATTCAACAAATTTCAAATTCGAGTGTCGGAACTATCGGGGACGCGGCAAGCGCGTCGGTCCGAATGTTTCAAGGTATAAAGATAACAATTTTTTTGTCATCCCACCTTCTTCAAAGCCAAAACATGTGTTTTTTCGACTTTTTCTTTTGCATAGGGAAGCGTCACGACGAAGCGGTCGGTGCCCGACGACGGCACGTCGAACATGAGGTCCATCATCACCGCTTCGCAAATCGACCGCAGTCCGCGCGCGCCCAATTTGCACTCGACCGCCTTGTCGACGATGTAATCCAGCACTGCGTCGTCGAACGAGAGCGCCACGCCGTCCAGCTCGAACAGCCGGACGTACTGCTTGACGATAGCGTTGCGCGGCTCGGTGAGAATCGACCGCAGCGCCTCGCGGCCCAACGGCTGCATGCAGGTCAGCACCGGCAGACGACCCACCAATTCGGGAATCAGGCCAAACGATTTCAAATCCTGCGGCGAGAGGTATTTCATCAGGTTGTTGCGGTCGATAGGGTCGGCATTGATGCGGCCGAAGCCCAGCGCCCGCGTGTTGAGCCGTTGGGCGATTTTCTTCTCGATGCCGTCGAACGCCCCGCCGCAAATGAACAGGATGTTGCGCGTATCGACCTGAATGAATTTCTGTTCGGGGTGTTTGCGCCCGCCCTGCGGCGGCACGTTGACCACCGTGCCTTCGAGAATTTTCAATAATGCCTGCTGGACGCCCTCGCCCGACACGTCGCGCGTAATGGAGGGATTATCCCCCTTGCGGGCGATTTTATCGATTTCGTCGATGAAGACGATGCCGCGCTGGGCCTGCTCGACGTTGTAGTCGGCGACCTGCAACAGCCGCGAGAGGATGCTCTCGACGTCCTCGCCCACGTAACCGGCTTCGGTCAACACCGTAGCGTCGACAATCGTAAAAGGCACTTTCAATAATTTGGCAATGGTTCTGGCCAACAGGGTTTTTCCCGTACCGGTCGGCCCGACCAGCACGATGTTCGACTTGTCGATTTCGACGTCGTCCTCTTTCGGCGCGTAAAGCAACCGTTTATAGTGATTGTAGACCGCCACCGAAAGGTAACGCTTGGCGTCGTCCTGCCCGATGACGTACTGGTCGAGGAACTCCTTGATTTGCGCGGGTTTGAGCAACTCCTCCTTGCGCAACATGTCGGGGCCTTTGGCATGCGCACCCGTCGCGAAGTCGTTTTCGACGATGATTTTGTACCCTTTCTCGATGCACTGGTTGCAGATGTTCACGCCGTCCGTTCCCTGAAACAGCACCTCGACGTCGTCGCGCCGAACCCCGCAGAACGAACATCGGTCGTCGCCCGTATGACCGCCGCCCCTGTGATTATTTCTGTTTTGCGCCATGATTTTCTTAATTTTTCGTTCGTTTGGCGAGCACTTCGTCGATTAAACCGTAACTCTGCGCCTCTTGGGCCGTGAGCCAGTAATCGCGGTCGGCGTCCTTCTCGATTTTCTTCACCGGCACACCCGAATGCTCCGACAGAATTTCATACAACTCGCGCTTGGTCTTGGCGATTTCGCGGGCCGTGATTTCGATGTCCGACGCCTGTCCCTGCGCACCGCCCAGCGGCTGGTGAATCATCACCCGCGAGTGCGGCAAAGCGGAACGCTTGCCGGCGGCACCGGCCGTCAGCAGCACGGCAGCCATCGAAGCAGCCAGCCCCGTGCAAATGGTCGCCACATCGGGCGCCACCAACTGCATGGTGTCGTAGATGCCCAAACCGGCCGACACGGAACCGCCCGGCGAATTGATATAAATCTGGATGTCCTTTTCGGGGTCGACCGATTCGAGAAAAAGCAGCTGGGCCTGAATGATATTGGCCGCATCGTCGTAAACCGGCACGCCGAGAAAGATGATGCGGTCCATCATCAAGCGCGAAAAAACGTCCATCGTCGCGATGTTCAGTTGCCGTTCCTCGATGATGGTCGGCGAGATATACGCGGTGCTCACCGACTGGAAATCGTGCAGTTTCAACGAACTGATGCCGCATTGCAGCCGTGCATATTTCTCGAATTCCGAATTGTTTGCCATACTTTTATTAAGATTCGTTTCTGTGCTAATCGAGCGTTTCCGTGCCAATCGCAAGGGCGAGGGCTCTTCTCCGTGCAGAGCAAGCAGAGCGTGCCGACCCTATCCTGTACCGCACGGCAAGGGTGCCCGTGCCATTTAATAAATGCGGGACTTTGCAAACTTCACGCCTGCCAAGTCCCGCGCGGTCGTTTTTCGAGAAAATTATTGCAGGCTCTGCGCCATTTTGGCGAAATCGTCCGACGATACGGCTTTTTCCGTTACGGTGATTTTCGACTTCACGGCTTCGACCACCTTCACCTCGAACAATTTTTCGTAGATTTTCTGCGACTGGTTCTGGTCGCCCAAAATCCGTTTGGCGTACTCGTCCAGCATGTTGTCGGGGGCCGACGGCATGCCGTACTGCGCGAACTGCGCCGCCGCCAGTGCTTTGGCTTCGGCCGTCGCCTCTTCTTTCGATACGGTCAACTTGTCCGCCTGAATGAAGTGCTTTTGTAAATAGTTCCAAGAGAACATCTGCAAAAATTGAGAAAAATCCTTTTCAATGTCGTCCATTGTGAACTTGCCCTCATTAATCGTATAGAGCCAGCGTTTGAGGAACGCTTCGGGCATTTTCAGACCGGCCTTTTTCAGCAGGTAGTCACGCAGCTGCAGCGTAAAGAGGTAGTCGCTCTCGCGGCCGAGCTCCATGCCGATGCGCTCGTCGAGCAATTTGTCGAACGCCTTTTCATCGGCGACGTTGCCCTGCGGGAAAGCCATTTTGAAAAACTCCTCGTTCAGCTCGGGTTCGGCGAACTTGCGGATTTTGGTGATTTCGAGCGAAAATTCGGGCTTGATGCCGTCCAGCTCGTTCTCCTTGACTTGCAGAATCGCGGCGCGCTGCGACGGATTTTTATAAAGTTCGTTGATATTTATCTGGGTCTTATAACCTACTTGCTTGCCGATGAACGGCTTGCGCTCCTCCTCGGACATCGAAATCAGACCGACGTAGGCATCGGCCACGTTCATATCGCCGTTGTCGAGCGTGACGCTCAACGCCTCGTCCGACGTCACCTTGTCGGTATCGACCAACCGGCCGTAACCGCGCAGGAAGTTCGAGCGGTAGTCGGCGTGCATCTTCTTGTCGATTTTGATGCTGTGGTAGGTGATTTTATCCTTTTCCGACAGCTCCAGCTTGATTTCGGGAGCCTCGCCGAACTCGAAGACAAACTCGAACTCGGTGTTGTTGTCGAAGTCGAAATCGCCCTGCTCCTCCGACGGAATGACGTCGCCCAAGTAGTCGATTTTCTGCTTCTGCAAATAGTCGAATACGGCGTTCGATGCGGTGCGGTACGACTGCTCGGCCAAGACGCCCTTGCCGTACATCTTTTTGACGACGCCCATCGGCACCATGCCGGGACGGAATCCCGGAATGTTGGCCTTGCGGCGGTAATTACGGAGTTCTTTTTCGACCGCTTCGCCGTAATCGGCCTCCCCGACGGTCACCCGAACCAGCGAGCTGCCGCCGTCGCGTTGTTCTCTTGCAATTTTCATAGTCCTATAATTGTTTTCTTCATTTATTCGAGTTCGGCGGGCAAAGATACGAAAATTTTTCATTAGCGCGATAGCTCCGTTTCCGTGCTTCGCATCGTCCGCTGCGCTCCCGACCGATCGAGCAGGTCAAAGGTACGAAAATTTCGGATTTTTCAGCGAAAAACGCTATCTTCGTAGCACCAAAAAACCAAAACCTACTTATGAAACGACTTCTTTCGGTTGTTGTTTTGGGGCTTTTGGCGACCGCTGCCGCCGCCCAAGACGAACCCTACAAAAATCCGGCACTGGCCCCCGAAGTACGGGCCGAAGACCTGCTGAACCGCCTGACGCTCGACGAGAAAATCGGGCTGATGAAAGACGTCTCGCTGCCCGTCGAACGGTTGGGCATCCCCGCCTACAACTGGTGGAGCGAGGCCCTGCACGGCGTGGGCCGCGCAGGACTGGCGACCGTCTTTCCGCAATCCATCGGCATGGCCGCCTCGTTCGACGACGAACTGGTGTACCGAGCCTTCGACGCCGTGAGCGACGAAGCCCGCGCCAAATTCCACGAGGGACGGCGCAACGACGCCCACAAACGCTACTGGGGACTGACCTTTTGGACGCCCAACATCAACATCTTCCGCGACCCGCGCTGGGGACGCGGGCAGGAGACCTACGGCGAAGACCCCTACCTGACGACCCGCATGGGACTGGCCGTCGTACGCGGATTGCAGGGGCCCGACACGGCCCGGTTCGACAAGCTCCACGCCTGTGCCAAGCACTTCGCCGTGCATTCGGGGCCGGAGTGGAACCGCCACTCGTTCGATGCCCGAGCGGTCGACGCCCGCGACCTGTGGGAGACCTATCTGCCCGCTTTCAAAGCGCTGGTGCAGGAGGGCAACGTACAAGAGGTGATGTGCGCCTACAACCGCTACGAGGGCCAGCCCTGCTGCGGCAGCAACCGCCTGCTGCACACGATTCTGCGCGATTTGTGGGGCTATCGGGGCATCGTGGTGAGCGACTGCGGCGCGATAGACGATTTTTATAAGGAAGGGCATCACGAGACGCACCCCGATGCGGCGCATGCGTCGGCCGATGCCGTGCTGACCGGCACGGACGTCGAGTGCGGCAAAAGCTACACGAATCTGGGACTTGCAGTCGAACAGGGGCTCATCACCGAAGAGCAAATCGACGTCAGCGTACGTCGGCTGTTGCGGGCCCGTTTCGCGCTGGGCGAACTGGACGACGACAGCGCGGTGTCGTGGAGCCGTCTGACGCCCGAAGTCATCGACTGCCCCGCCCACCGAGAACTCGCCCTGCGCATGGCGCGCGAGACGATGGTGTTGCTGCAAAACCGCAACGGCATCCTGCCGCTCCGGCGCGAAGATGCCGCCCGCATCGTCGTCATGGGGCCCAATGCGGCCGATTCGGTGATGCAGTGGGGCAACTACAACGGTTTTCCGTCGCACACCGTGACGGTGCTCGAAGCCATCCGCGCCAAATTGGGCGACGAGGTGCGCTACGTGGCCGGTTGCGGGATGATCGACGACCGGATTCCCGACGTGCCGTCGGAGCAGACGGCGCTGCTGCGAGGCAAGAAAATCAGCCACCACGCCATGACTGTCGACGAAGCGGTCGCGGCAGCGGGCGATGCGGAATACGTCATCTTCGTGGGCGGCATCTCGCCGGCTATCGAGGGCGAGGAGATGCGCGTGGACTATCCGGGCTTCCGGCGCGGCGACCGCACGGAAATCGAACTTCCGGCCGTGCAGCGCGACCTGCTGGCGGCCCTGCATCGCGCGGGCAAACGCATCGTCTATGTCAACTGCTCGGGCTCGGCGGTGGCGCTGGAACCCGAAACGCAGAGCTGCGAAGCGATTTTGCAAGCATGGTACCCGGGACAGGCGGGCGGCACGGCGGTAGCCGATGTGCTGTTCGGCGACTACAACCCCGCAGGACGTCTGCCCGTAACATTTTATAAAAATATAGCGCAGCTGCCCGACTTCGAGGATTACAGCATGCGCGGACGCACCTATCGTTATTTCCGCGACGAACCGCTCTTCCCGTTCGGTTACGGATTGAGCTACACGACGTTCGATTACGGCAAGGCGAAACTTTCGGCTCGCCACATCAAGGCAGGCGAAAACGTGCGGCTGACCGTCGACCTGCGGAACACCGGCCCGCGCGACGGCGAGGAGGTCGTGCAGGTCTACATCCGCCGCGACGACGACCCCGACGGCCCTGCGAAAAGTCTGCGGGCATTCCGGCGCGTGGCGGTCGGAGCAGGTCAACGCGCGAAAGCGACGTTCGTGCTCGACCCAACGGCATTCGAGACATTCGACCCTGCGACCGCCACGATGCGCACCCTCGCGGGCGACTATACGATTTATTACGGAGGCGATTCGGCGACCGACCGGACGCTGAAATT
>CAMWYI010000071.1 GCA_947178455.1 uncultured Alistipes sp.
GTGCTGCGTCGAAATGGTATTGCTCTTGGGCGTGCTGGCGATGGAGGGCGCGTACTATTATTTGGGACGTCGGGCTTTTGCCGAGTTGGCTTTCCATACGCAGGGATTCAAGCCCGCGATTGCACTGCCGCTCGTCAGCCTGCTGTTCGTCGTTTTGGCTGCAAAAGCGATTTTTCGCGACGAGCTGTTGGTGCGCGATGCCGACCGAATTCGTTGATATATACAATGGATAAATAGAAGAGACCTCTTTGCTATGCGAAAAAGACGATTGTGTGCGGTAGCGGCAACAGTTGTTTTGTCGCTGTGTTGCGCTTGTGCGGATAAAGGGGCGGTTCCGGCTGTCGAACCTGAACCGGAGCCTGAACCGTCGGAGCCTTTCTTGACCGTATCGCCCGATACGTTGTTCTACGACCTTTCGGGTTATCCGTTGGATGCAAGCGAGTTTGCCGTTGAAACGAATTGTGCTTGGCGGTTGTCCGTGCCGGAGCAGGCGGATTGGTTCGAGGCTTCGGCCACTTCCGGTCGGTGCGATGCTTCGGTTTCTTTTCGGCTCGGCAGCGACCCGTGTTATCGTGTCGCCGAATTGACGTTCGCTGCGATTGCTGCGGACGGAGAGCCCGCCGTGGTGTGCCCTGTTGTGATTCAGCAGGGCGAGAAACCCGTCGACCCATTGAATCCCGACGGCCCCGACCCGGATACGCCGGACAATCCCGATAAAAACCCCGACGTCGGCCCGTCGGATCCCGATAATCCGTCCGACCCCGATAAGAAGCCCGAAACTCCGCCGGAGACGACACCAGCGATTCCGAAAATCGAATCGGTAACCCCGACCGCGTTGGTGTGGTCTGCAACCGAATCGAAAGTGGTTCGGCAAGTCGACGTAACGGTCAAAGATTTCGATAACCATGTATTGTCGAAGCCGAAAATTACCGGTGCCGACGCCGACCGGTTCGAGGCCTATGTAAACGGTTTGACGGTCTGCGTTAAAACTGCCGGTGAGAACGATACCGAAGCCGATTATCGGGCGACGCTCGAAATTTCGGTCGCGGACGGCAATAGCGTGCCGGTTTCGTTGCTCCAATCGAAACGCGAATCGGTGCCGGATAATGGCGATTCCGGCGATAATTCCGGTGAAAATTCCGGCGGCGACGGTGGCGATGACGGAAACGGCGGAGATGGTAGTGGCAATGGAGACAATGGAGACGGTGGCGGTGATGGCGAAGAAAACGGCGAACCGGATGCTCCGCAAGGTGGCGGCTGCGATGATTTTGCGAAGTTGCCGTCCAGTTCGCAGTGTACGAAATGGGAGACGCACTCGGGTTGGCAAGGGTTCTATTGTGCGGTCTATTCCGGTGATAACGGACCCGACTCTACTCCCTTTTTCCGTTCGCTTCTCGGATGTAGCTCCAAGGTCAAAGGTTTGGCTATGTACAACGGGCCTGCGACGCTCGGCCGCATCGAATCGCCTGATTTGCACGGCGGTTGCGGTAGCCTGACGTTCCGATACGGCGTTACCGAAGCGAATAAGACCGTCGATTTCACGGTCGAAATCGTACGGGAAAGTGGAACGGTCGCGAAAAGTCAGCGGGTGCAAAAGTCGGTAAAACAATGGGAACAGAATGAATTTTCCGCCGACGTGCAGCTTGCAGGCGATTTCCGAATCCGGATTCGGAACAACGCTTTGTCGACCGCAGAGTACACGACGGTATTTCAGATAACGTGGACGGGTTATTCCGGTAAAACATCTGCAAAATGAGTTCTCTGCTTATTCCGTTTTGGTTGCAGCATTTGCCCATAGTCGTGGGGCTGACGGCCTGTTTGGCTGGTAGCGGCAAGGGTAATGGCGTCGATACGGACACTTCGCCCGCAGTCCAATCGGGCTCGAACGCTACCGAGACCCAATTCGATGCGCGCAGTGCGGCTTGGCCCGAATTGCCTTTGCGTATCGAAAACGAGGATTACACCTATACGACGCATTATTGCACGGTGCGGAATCAACGGGATAGTTGCGATTTCAACGGCCGCAACTACACGATGTGTTTCGACCGGACGAAACGCGGTGCGTGGTGGGTGGCTTACCCGCTGCACGAAACCTATTTTAGTACCGGACGGCCGAAACGCGACCCTTGGGCTTACGACCCGGCCTTTTCGTCTGCGTGGCAGGCTGATATTTCGCACGGCAGTTATGTCGGCGGCTACGATCGTGGGCACCAGATTCCCAATGCCGACCGGAATGCCGACCTTTCGCCGGGCGGCATGTGTTACCAGACGTTCTATGCGTCCAATTCCACTCCGCAGGCCAGCGTGTTGAATCAGCGCAGTTGGGCGCGTCTGGAAGCGAAAGTGCGGAGTTGGGTTTGCGCCGATACGCTCTATGTCGTCACGGGCGCCTACTGGTGTCCCGATTGTGTGCAGACGACCGACAAGGGCGGAAATGTTTGTGCCGTCCCCGATTATTATTTCAAGGTCGTGGTGCGTACGGTCGCCGGCGACATCCGGCAGGAGGGCGATTATTTGGGCCGATTCGCCCCTGCGCAGTTGAAATCTATCGGTTTTTGGGCCGCGAATGTCGGCCAGCAGAGCGAATTGAAAACGTGGGTGCGCAGTGTGGCTGAAATCGAAGCTGCGACCGGTTTTACGTTCTTCCCGACGCTGCCGGAATCGGTAAAACAACAAAAAGAGGCCTCATCATGGGGCTTGTAAGCGATAGCATGGAACAAATTACAGCGGGATTGTCCGCAAACAGCACGACGGTGGTCGCTCCCGAGAACACGGCAGCAGCTATGGGGTCGGGCGATTTGCCCGTATTTGCTACTCCGGCGATGGTAGCCTTGATGGAAAATGCTGCGATGAAAGCAGTGGCGGAACAGCTCCCCGACGGGCAGACGACGGTCGGTGCCGCAATGCACGTCGCGCACAGCAAACCGTCGGGATTGGGCGCGGAGATTACGGCGACGGCCGTGTTGTCCGAAGTGGACGGCCGGAAATTGGTTTTTCGGGTCGAGGCCCGCGATACGGACGGCGTTATCGGCGAGGGCGAACATGTCCGTTATATAGTTGATCGAGTACGGTTCCTATCGAAAATCCGATAACAGGTTTTTTGCGCAAAGAATCGCGGATTGCCGAATTTTTGTCGTCTCTGACTGCGCCGAAGATGCTGCACTTCAACAATTTCAAATAAAATTTGCTTTTGCGCTTACTTATTCGTATCTTTGCCACGCTTTCGAGCGCGTGATTGAGCTGTGGTGTAATGGTAACACAGCAGATTTTGGTTCTGTCGTTCTGGGTTCGAATCCCGGCAGCTCAACACAAAAAGCGAGGTCGTTATAAAAACGACCTCGCTTTTTTTCGTCGGAATAACGGTCAGACGTTCCGTACTTTGCGCCGGTTAATCATCGAGACGATCCAAAGCAGGATAATGGCTCCGACAATGGCCGTCGCCAAACTGCCCAGCGTGCCGACCGGAGCCAGCCCGATGAGCGAAAAGAGCCATCCGCCCAAGATACTGCCGATGATGCCGACAATCAGATTCACGAGCAGGCCGGAGCCGCTTCCTTTGACGATGAGGTTGGCAATCCATCCGGCCGCCAAGCCCAGTAAAAGATACCAAAGATAATACATGGAACTTTCCGTATTGGTTTAACGCAAAGTTCCATGCAAAATCCGTTCCCGATTTGTCGGTCTGCGATTACAGCGCGGTTTTGAGTGCTTTGGCCAGTTGGTCGGGGCACGATGTCCCCTTGCCGTGACAGTCGATTCCTTCCAGTCGGGCAATGGCGTCTTCGGCTTTCATGCCGCGCACGAGGGCTTCGATTCCCTGCGTGTTGCCGCTGCAGCCGCCCGTGAACGATACGTTGCGGATGATGCCCTCTTCCAGTTCGATTTCCACTTGCTGCGAGCAGGTGCCGACACAGGGATATTTGACCGTCCGTATCACTTCTGTGCTTGTTGCAAGTCGCTGGTGTCGGCTACGACCATGTTCTTGTCGATGCGCAGCGTGACGTTGCCGTCCACCTCGATCAGCAGCGTGGTCTCTTTCACCTCTTTGACTACGCCGTAGATGCCGCCGGCCGTAATGATTTTGTCGCCTTTTTTCAGTCCGTCGCGGAATGCTTGCATTTGTTTGCGGCGTTTCGCTTCGGGACGCCACATCAGCAGCCAGAATACCAGCACCATCAGACCGATCATAATCAGCATGCTGTACTGCTGCATGAAACCCGGTTGGGGCGGTTCTTGAAGAAAATGAATCATAATTTTATTAAGTTGGTTTGTGTTTTTCCGTTCGCGGTCGAAGACCGGACGGGTTTGTAAAGCAGCTTTGCAAAAATGCCGTCTCGCCGAATCTTCTTGGACAAAGATAGCGATTCTTGCGGAATCTGCAAACGTCAGTCGACGTCGGCTTCGACGAACAGCCGGAAAGGCCGTTCGGCTCCGGTCGGCAGGAGGTCGAGCGTTTTGAGCTGCCAGCCTCGCTCGCCGCGCGAATCGAAAGTGAGCGTTACGGATTGCGCTTCGTTCGGTCGAATCGGTTGATTGTCAAACTCCAATGTCGTGCATCCGCAGCTGCGCCGATAGTCGACGAGCACGAGCGGACGGGCGGTGCCGTTGGCAATCCAAAGTTGCAGGACGGCGATTTCGCCCGACCGGAGATGTCCGAACCGAACGGTATCCGACCCTCCCGTTTCCATTGTTCGGTCGGTCAGCCGGATGATTCGGCCTTTTTCGATTTCGGTCAGCGACTTGCGAATCGGGCTTTGCGCCGTGCGCGAAGTGCAGGCGACCGACGCATACACCAGCACGAACGGCAGCAAGGTAGCGGCTATTCGGCGGAATCTGTTGCGGAGCGGTGTCATATCAGGCCGCGTCCCGTTTTTTGGATAAGGCCTTCGGCCGTCAGCGTGTCTACGGCCTTGTCCAGCACGCCGTTGATGAACGTACTGCTGCCCGGCGTGGAGTAGTATTTCGAGATTTCGATGAACTCGTCGAGCGTTACCTTGACAGGAATCGACGGAAACGAGGTCAATTCGGCGATAGCCGTAGCAATGATGAGATTGTCCATGAACACGATGCGTTCGATATCCCAGTTGGCCGTGAATTTCTCGATATAGTTCTGGTAGGTGTCGTAGCGGAGCAGCGTGTGCTCGAAAAGCGTTCGGATGAATGCGGGGTCTTCTTCGCTCTTGAATTTCGGAGCGACTTTCAGTTCCCGATGCGACGGACGTGCATTTTCCAGCGTGCGCAAAATCATGATGACGACGAACGGCACGTCGTCGCACCACATCACCGATTGTTCTTCCAGTGCATCGTCCAATGCCTCGCACTCCTGCATCCGCTCGAAAAAGGTCATCAGGAATTGCCGGTCGCTGTCGAACGAACCGACGGGCTGCTGCATGTATTCGCGATAGTAATCGGTCTCGCAGAGTTGCGTATAGAGCGTGCGGATGAAGTCGGGATTCTGTTTCCAGCCCAGTTTGCGGGCGGCGACGGGGTCGTTCACCGAGTCGCTTTCGGCAATCAGCCGGATGATGTCGTTGTCTACGAAACGGGTGTTGGGATGCAGGTCTTCGTAGGTGGGCAGTTTCTTTTGGCGGGCCAGCTCCTGCCGGCTGCGGGCGTATTCGGCCAGTTCGACCGGAAGGGTCAGCATCTGAAAATAGAGGTCGTAGGCCTTGTCGACGGAGGTCATCAGATTCTTTTCCGAGGCCGTCGGATTCTCGGCACCCGATTGGATGTGGGCGAACAGGGCTTTGAGAACCTTGATACGAAGTAATCTTCTGCTTAACATAACTCTTTTTTCAGAACGTTCGGGCGCAAAGATAGCACAAAACGGACGTAAAAACAAGGAAAGTTGGTAAACTCCCAATAAATTGGGGGTCGCGTTCGGCTTATTCGTATCTTTGGCTTCGCCCAAGATACTCCGGCCTCGGCAATGCTCAAATAAATTTGGCATTGCACTCGGCTCTTCGTATCTTTGTTCCCATTATGGAACAGTCGGAAGAGAAACTGCAATCCGCCGAGCCGCAGCCGTACGATGTCATCGTCATCGGGGCCGGTGCTGCGGGCATGATGGCGGCCGGTACGGCGGCATGCAACGGCAAACGTGTGCTGCTGTTGGAGAAAATGGAGAAATCGGGCCGCAAGGTACGCATTACGGGCAAAGGCCGTTGCAACCTGACCAATGCCCGCCCTCCCGAAGAGTTCGCCGAGCAGGTGCGTGTCAATGCGGCGTTTTTCGCTCCGGCTTTCGCCGAGTTCGACAACCGGATGACCATGCGTTTCTTCGAGCGCAGGGGCGTGAAACTCGATGTCGAGCGCGGCGAACGGGTCTTCCCGCGAAGCGGCAAGGCGTGGGACGTGGCCAATGCGCTGCTCGACTATTGCGTCGACAATGGCGTCCGCATTCTCTACAATACGCGTGTCAGCGGAATCATGACGTTGGGCGACAAGGTTTTCGGCGTCCGTTATTTCAATAAGCGCGGGTTCGAGCGGCGCGAGGAGTGTTCGCAGGTGATTCTCGCTACCGGCGGCGTGTCGTATCCGGCGACTGGTTCTACGGGCGACGGTTATGCGTTCGCGGCCGATTTGGGGCACACTATCGAGCCTTTGCGGCCGTCGCTGACTCCGCTCGTGTCGCCGCATCCGCGTGTGAAACAGCTTGATAAACTGCTGCTGCGCAATGTCCGTGCTACCTTATATATAGATAACGAGCCTGTGCGCGAGGAGTTCGGCGAGTTGGGTTTCTCGGAGCGGGGTATCGACGGGGCCGTTGCCTTGCGCATGAGCCGCGATGCGGTCGATGCGCTGATCGACGACCGCAAAGTGAAACTCGTCGTCGATTTGAAACCGGCTTTGACCGAAGAGATTTTGCGCGAGCGCATCGCGCGCGAAATGGCGGAGCTGGCTCCGACGGAATTTTTCGCCGAATTGTTGCGCAAGTTGGTGCCGCGCCCGATGGTCTTGCCATTGGCGCAGGAACTGGACATCCATTCTAAAACATACCTCGACAAAATTACGGAGGAGCAGATTGTCCGTCTGATTAAAACGCTGAAAGGGTGGACGTTCCCCATTACCGATTACGCTCCGTTCGAGTATGCCGTTACGACGGCGGGCGGGGTGCATTGCGACGAGGTGAACCCTGATACGATGCAGTCGCGCAAGGTCAATGGGCTCTATTTCGCGGGCGAGGTGCTCGACCTCGATGCCAATACGGGCGGTTACAACCTGCAAATCGCCTTTTCGACCGGTCGACTGGCCGGTATGTTGAAAAAATAGCGGCATGCGGCACAGCGGACTCAAATGGCATTGGCGGATTTCCGATAGGGTAGCGACCCTGCGGAATAGGTTGGTGCGGGCCCGTTATTTTCGGGGGCACGGCGTGCATTCGCCGTTCGTGTATGATTTGGTGCGCCGCGTTTTCATGCAGTCCTCGTTGTTGCCCGGCGATAGGACGCTTTACGAGGCACTTTTGACGGCCGGAATTGCCCGACGGCGGGCCGTGCAGTTGCAGAATTTGGCGATTCATTGCGGTTACGCTTCTTTCGGCTTGAATCGTGCAGTAGGGGAGTTTTGCATCGTGATGCCCGCGCTCGCCGAAACGGAAGCGGCTGCGCTGGTGCGCGATGCGGCGGAAAATGGCCGGACGGTGGCGGTGATGTCGCCGTATATGGATGCCAAATGGCGGTCGATGTGCCGGCGATTGGTTGCTGAGCATCGTTCGACAACCGTCGACAACCGCGATTACCTGTTGCTGTTCAACAATTATTTGCCGAAACAACATTTCCGATTATGAAAGTATATACCCGCCCGGGAGATAAAGGGACGACCTCGTTGATCGGGGGCGAACGGGTTTTCAAGACCGACGAACGGGTCGAGGCCTACGGGGCGGTCGATGAACTTTCGGCGTTCGTGGCTTTGTTGACGGATCGCTTGCGGTCGGATGTTTCGGCGGGAAATTACGTGGCCGATTTGCAGAGTGTGCTTTCGCGGTTGATGACGGTCGAGGCTTTGTTCGCAAAGGGGAAAACAGGTGCGGAAAAGGTCGCTCCGCTGGATTTGGATTGGGTCGCATGGTTGGAGCAGCGAATCGACGCCATGCAGGCGACTTTGCCTCCGATTGATAAATTTACCATTCCGGGCGGACACGAAACGGTGTCGATGTGCCACGTTTGCCGCACGGTGTGCCGGCGGGCCGAACGGGCCGCCTTGCACGCCGACCAGAAATACGGTGTCGATGCGACGGCACTGGCTTATTTGAATCGCCTTTCCGATTACTTTTATGTGCTCGGACGGGTGTTGGGCGCGCATTACGGGTGCGAGGAAGTGCTGTGGATTCCTTAAAATGTTGAAAATTATTGCAATACACCTAATCGCGCGATTTCTGCAATAATTTTTTGTTTTTCTCGTTTTTTTTATACATTTGCAATTCAACGGGTAATGTACGAATGTATCAACCCGTTCGTATATTGCTGATTTACAAAAGAGTTAAATTTGATTAAGAATGTACTGGACACTTGAACTGGCATCGAAATTGGAAGATGCGCCTTGGCCCGCAACGAAAGAGGAGTTGATCGATTACGCCGTGCGTTCGGGCGCGCCGTTGGAAGTGCTCGAAAACTTGCAGGAAATCGAAGACGAGGGCGAGATATACGAATCCATCGAAGACATTTGGCCCGATTACCCCTCGAAAGACGACTTTTTCTTCAATGAGGAAGAATATTAGTGCTATTTTTAGCATAAAATTGATTATTAAACCCCTGCTAATTAATAAGATTAGCAGGGGTTTAATTTGTTTGGACAATAGCGTTTGACCACCTTAAATGGCGTAGTTTGTTTGGATAAATGCATCATGTGGAGGAAAATCGGGATTTGTTTGGACAAATTTCATTACTTCTACAGATGTTTGTGAGTATTACCGCAACCTGTATTTTCAAATCAAACTTCCTCCAGTATGGGAAGACTTAAACACTTAATATCCATTGGAATCCCAAAAGACTTTGTTTCGAGGATTGGATATTATATTGTGGTTGAAATTTGAAATAAATTTTTGTTAATCATATAATAATCAGTTTATTATACTGGGT